>NZ_JBNNVR010000022.1:0-65599 GCF_050280645.1 Pseudomonas sp. NPDC089554 | reverse complement strand
CGGAAGTGGGGCGCATTATAAGGGCCTCAGAAACCCCGTCAACCCTTTATTTCAAGAAAACTTCATAAAAAGCAAAAACAAAGCGGGGAGGCCTGTCGGCCTCCCCGCCTCTATATAGCTACGCTTTCAGGCTTTCACTGCGCCTTGAGGGTCACTCGCGCAAACGACTTCTTGCCCGCCTGGCAAACATGGGTCGCGCCTAGCGCGAACACGAAGTCACGATCGATCACCGCACCATCGACCTTTACGGCCCCACTACCGAGCAGGTCGCGGGCCTGCGCAGAGTTCTTCACCAGGCCAGCACGGTTCAGCACGGCGGCGATCGGCAGGTCTTCCGAAGCCATCACTTCGATTTCCGGCAGGTCTTCCGGCAGCTCGCCTTCCTTCATGCGGTTACCCGCCGCACGATGAGCATTGGCCGCAGCCTCCTCACCATGGAAGCGCGCGACGATCTCCTCGGCCAGCTTGATCTTGATATCCCGAGGGTTGGCCCCCTTCTCGACGTCGGCGCGGAACTGCTCGATCTCCGCCATCGAACGGAAGCTCAGCAGCTCGAAGTAACGCCACATCAAGGTATCCGGAATCGACACAAGCTTGCTGTACATCACGCCGGGCGCTTCCTGGATACCCACATAATTCCCCAGGGACTTGGACATCTTCTTCACGCCATCCAGGCCTTCGAGCAAAGGCATGGTCACGATGCTCTGAGCCTCCTGGCCATATCCGCGCTGCAACTCGCGCCCCATGAGCAGGTTGAATTTCTGATCGGTACCACCCAGCTCGACGTCCGCCTTGAGGCGGTCGCCACAGAGTCGTAGCCCTGCACCAGCGGATAGAGGAACTCATGAATAGCGATAGGCTGATTGCTGGTGTAGCGCTTGTCGAAGTCGTCACGCTCGAGCATACGCGCAACCGTGTACTGGGAGGCCAGACGGATGAAGTCGGCCGGCGTGAGCTTGTCCATCCAGGTCGAGTTGAACGCGACCTCGGTCTTGGCCGGGTCGAGAATCTTGAACACCTGCTGTTTATAGGTCTCGGCGTTGTCCAGCACCTGCTCACGGGTCAGCGGCGGGCGGGTAGCGCTTTTGCCGCTCGGGTCGCCGATCATCCCGGTGAAGTCACCAATAAGGAAGATCACCTGGTGGCCCAGCTCCTGGAACTGGCGAAGCTTGTTGATCAGCACCGTGTGCCCCAGGTGCAGGTCTGGCGCGGTTGGGTCGAAGCCTGCCTTGATGCGTAGCGGCTGGCCACGCTTGAGCTTCTCGACCAGTTCCGACTCGACCAACACCTCTTCCGCACCGCGCTTGATAAGCGCCAGCTGCTCTTCAACCGACTTCATAGACAGACCCGCAAGGCTCAGATTCAAAGGGGACCAACCATACAAGATCGGCCGTCAAATACAAGTTTCGCAACGGATTGTGACCCGAAAGGCGGGAGGCAACGTCTACGCGCCCTTGCGTGAAAATGGATTTGGTTATATTTTATACAGTTATTTCATCTTCATCATGTCATTCATCTTTTCCATTTCACCTTTTTCAAAGTCACCTTACCTATGACCGACGAAACGCCTAAAGCGCCCCCGCTTTATCCGAAAAGCCATCTGTTGGCCGCCAGCGGTATCGCCGCCCTGCTTAGCCTGGCCCTGCTGGTATTCCCCTCAAGTGAAGTCGAAGCCAAGAAGACCACCCTCAGCCTGGAGCTGGAAACCCCGGCAGAGCAGCTGAAAGACGAAGCCAACGCGGCTCCGCTGGTACAGCCTCAGCAGAACAACGGCACCCCGTTCGCCCAGATCGAAGAAGCAGCCTCCAGCACCGAGCAGGCCGCCCAGCAGCCTGATGCGCCAGTCGAGACCGCCGAGCAGAAGGCGCCAGGTCACCGGGAAGTCGTGGTCGCTCGCGGCGATACCCTGTCCATCCTGTTCGCCAAGGTCGGCCTGCCGGCCAATGTCGTTCACGATGTGTTGGCCAGTGACAAGCAGGCCAAGCAGTTCACCCAGCTCAAGCATGGCCAGGTACTGCAGTTCGAGCTCGACAACGATGGCCAGCTCGCTACCCTGCACAGCAAGGTCAGCAACCTCGAAACCATTCGCCTGAGCAAAACCGAAAAGGGCTACACCTTCGATCGCGAAGTCAGCAAGCCCCTGGTACGTACTGCATACGCCCACGGCGTCATCAAGAGCTCGCTGTCGGCCTCCGCGCAGCGCGCTGGGCTGTCCCACAGCATGACCATGGAAATGGCCCGGGTGCTGGGCTACGACATCGACTTCGCCCAGGACATCCAGCCCAACGACGAATTCGACGTGGTCTACGAGCAGAAGATCATGGATGGCAAGGTGATCGGCACCGGCAACATCCTCTCCGCACGCTTTACCAACCGCGGCAAGACCTACACCGCCGTGCGCTATACCAACAAGCAGGGCAACACCAGCTACTACACCGCCGACGGCAACAGCCTGCGCAAGGCGTTCATCCGCACCCCGGTGGACTTCGCCCGCATCAGCTCGCGCTTCTCGGCAGGCCGCAAGCACCCGATCCTGAACAAGATCCGCGCGCACAAGGGCGTCGACTACGCCGCGCCACGCGGTACGCCGATCAAGGCCGCCGGCGATGGCCGGGTCGAGCTGGCCGGGCGCCGCGGCGGTTACGGCAACACCGTGATCATCGCCCACGGCAACAGCTACAAGACGCTGTATGGCCACATGCAGGGCTTTGCCAAGGGCGTCAAGACCGGCAGCAACGTCAAGCAGGGCCAGGTCATTGGCTACATTGGCACCACCGGCCTGTCCACCGGGCCTCACCTGCACTACGAATTCCAGGTCAACGGCGTGCACGTCGACCCGCTGAGCCAGAAGGTGCCGATGGCCGACCCGATCGCCAAAGCCGAGCGCCAGCGCTTCATGCAACAGAGCCAGCCCCTGATCGCCCGCATGGACCAGGAAAAGGCCACCCTGCTCGCCGCGAACAAGCGCTGAGCCATGGCCCTGTACCTGGGGGTGATGTCCGGAACCAGCCTTGATGGCCTGGACATCGCCCTGATCGAACAGAACGAGCAGCCCCGGCTGCTCGCGACCCACTATATTCCCATGCCTGCCGACCTACGCCAGGAACTGCTCGGCCTATGTGCCAGTGGCCCTGACGAGATCGCCCGCGCCGCCTTGGCGGAGAACCGCTGGGCCAGCCTGGTCGCCGACGGCATCCACGCTCTGTTGATAGCTCAACGACTGGCGCCCGAGGCTATCCGTGCGATCGGCAGCCATGGCCAGACCATACGCCACGAGCCTGCGCGCGGTTTCACCGTACAGATTGGCAACCCCGCATTGCTCGCAGAACGCACCGGCATCGCCGTAGTAGGCGACTTCCGCCGCCGCGACGTCGCCGCTGGTGGCCAGGGCGCGCCGCTGGTTCCGGCTTTCCATGAGGCACTGTTTACCCACCTGGGCCAGCGCCTGGCGGTCTTGAACGTTGGCGGGTTCAGCAACCTCAGCCTGATCGAGCAGGACAAACCGGTCCACGGCTTCGACTGTGGCCCGGGCAATGTGCTGCTGGACGCCTGGATCGAGCGCAAGCGCGGGCAGACCTTTGACGCCGACGGTGCGTGGGCGGCCAGTGGCAAGGTACGAGACGACTTGCTTGCCACATTGCTGGCCGACCCTTTCTTCGCCGGTAGCGGCCCGAAGAGCACCGGCCGGGAAGTATTCAACCTCGCCTGGCTCGACGCAAACCTGGCCAAACTGCCCACCTACCCCGACGAAGATGTCCAGGCCACGCTGCTGGAGCTGACCGCACGCAGCATCATCGACTCGTTGCACAACGCCCAGCAAGGCACCGAGGCGCTGCTGGTATGTGGTGGTGGCGCACGCAATGGCGCGCTCATGGCACGCCTCGCCAGCCTGCTACCCGGCGCCAAGGTCAGTAGCACAGCCGCCCACGGCATCGATCCCGACTGGGTCGAAGCCATGGCGTTCGCCTGGCTGGCGCATTGCTGCCTGGAAGGTATTGCCGCCAACCGGCCCAGCGTCACGGCAGCCAAAGGCTTGCGAGTACTGGGCGCGATCTACCCCGCCTAACTGCTCCATAAACAAAGACGCCGCGCAAAGAGCGCGGCGTTTTTGTGTGTAGCGAAGGGCTCAGATCGAGAACGACGAACCGCAACCGCAGGTGGTGCTGGCATTCGGGTTCTTGATGACGAAGCGCGAGCCTTCCAGGCCTTCCTGGTAATCGACCTCGGCGCCCGCCAGGTACTGGAAGCTCATCGGGTCGACCACCAGCGAGACGCCCTCGCGCTCGACGATGGTGTCGTCGTCAGCCACGTCCTCATCGAACGTGAAGCCGTACTGGAAGCCCGAACAGCCGCCACCGGTGACGAACACCCGCAGCTTCAGGCGGTCATTGCCTTCTTCGATGACCAGGGTCTTCACCTTGTGCGCAGCCCCTTGGGTGAACTCCAGCGCGGTGGGGGTGAAGGTTTCGACGCTCATGATGTTTCTCCCGGCGTTAGCCGCCATAACACTCGATGACGCGCATTATCCGCTTCTCCGAGAAAATTGGTCAACAATTGTGCGGCTTTGGTCGAGGCAAACAAAAAGGCCCGCACAAGGCGGGCCTCGTCGCGGGACACAGGCTTACGGCAACAGGCCCGCGTGGGACAGGCCCATGCGCTCGTCCAGGCCGAACAGGATGTTCAGGTTCTGAACGGCCTGGCCAGAGGCGCCCTTGACCAGGTTGTCGATCACCGACAGCACCACGACCAGGTCACCGCCCTGTGGCCGGTGCACGGCGATTCGGCAGACGTTGGCACCGCGCACGCTGCGGGTTTCCGGGTGACTGCCTGCGGGCATCACATCGACGAACGGCTCGTCTGCATAGCGCTTTTCGAACAGCGCCTGCAGGTCGACCGAGGTATCTGCAACCGTCGCGTAGAGGGTCGAATGGATGCCGCGAATCATGGGGGTCAGGTGTGGGACAAAAGTCAGCCCGACGTCCTTGCCAGCAGCCAGGCGCAGGCCCTGGCTGATTTCCGGCAGGTGGCGGTGGCCCTTGACTGCATAGGCCTTCATGCTCTCGCCCGCCTCGCAGAACAGCGAGCCCACTGCGGCACCGCGACCAGCGCCGCTGACGCCCGACTTGCAGTCGGCGATCAGGCGCGAAGTGTCGGCCAGCCCGGCCTCCAGCAGCGGCAGGAAGCCCAGCTGGGTAGCGGTCGGGTAGCACCCTGGCACGGCGATCAGGCGCGCCTGGCGGATTTTCTCGCGGTGCACCTCGGGCAAACCGTAGATGGCATCCTTGAGCAGCTCCGGCGCACCGTGAGGCTGACCATACCATTTGGCCCACTCGGCGGCGTCCTGCAGGCGGAAGTCGGCCGACAGGTCGATCACCTTGGTGCCCGCCGCCAGCAGCTCGCCCGCCAGGGCATGGGCAACACCATGGGGAGTGGCGAAGAACACCACGTCGCATACACCCAGGGCCTTGCTGTCCGGCACGCTGAACGCCAGGCCGTCATAGTGGCCGCGCAGGTTCGGGTACATGTCGGCAACCGCGACCCCCGCTTCGGAGCGCGACGTGATGACCGCAACCTCCGCCTGTGGGTGCTGCGCCAGCAGACGCAACAGTTCGACGCCGGTGTAACCCGTGCCGCCGACGATACCGACCTTGATCATAACGCTTGCCCCTCATCAACGAACCAACTGGAAAGCCCACGATAATAGGGGCGTGGACAGCCTGTAACAACTCTTGGGATGTCGTATCTGGCCCGTGGCAACTACTATCTGACGACCGTGAAAACCTGAAGGAAGCCGTTCATGCTGTATCTCTGGATAAAGGCACTGCACATCATCAGCGTCGTTTGCTGGTTCGCAGGCCTGTTCTACCTGCCAAGGTTGTTCGTCTACCACGCCCAGAGCGAAGACGACACCAGCCGCGAGCGCTTCACCCTCATGGAGCGCAAACTGTACCGCGGCATCATGAACCCGGCGATGATCGCCACCTACGTCTTCGGCGGGTGGATGCTCTACCTCAACCCCGGCTGGTTCAGCCAGGGCTGGCTGCATGCCAAGCTCACCCTGGTACTGCTGCTGACCGGCTACCATCATGTCTGCGGTGCACACCGCAAGCGCTTCGCGGCCGGCACCAACACCCGTGGCCATGTGTACTTCCGCTGGTTCAACGAAGTGCCGGTGGTGTTCCTGCTGGGCATCGTGATCCTGGTGGTGGTCAAACCTTTCTGAAGACCTTCCTGTAGGAGCCTGCCATGCCATTGCCTGCCCTGTTGGAACATCGCCTGCGGCTACCTGTGGTCGCTGCGCCGATGTTCCTGATCTCCAACCCGCAACTGGTGCTGGCCTGTTGCAGCAATGGCGTGGTGGGGAGCTTCCCCGCCCTGAACCAGCGTGACAGTGCAGGCTTCAAGGCCTGGCTGGAGGAGATCGAGGCAGGTCTTGCCCAGCTGCCTGCGCCTGCTCCTTATGCTGTCAACCTCATCGTGCACCCAAGCAACCCACGCCTGCAGGCGGACCTGGCCTTGTGTGTCGAGCACCGCGTGCCAATCGTGATCACCAGCCTTGGCGCGGTCAAGGAGGTGGTGGATGCCGTGCACAGCTATGGCGGCCTGGTGTTCCACGATGTCACGACACGCCGCCATGCCGAGAAAGCCACCGAGGCAGGCGTCGATGGCTTGATCGCCGTCGCGGCGGGTGCTGGCGGACATGCCGGCACTTGCAGCCCCTTCGCGCTGGTCGCCGAGATCCGTCAGTTCTTCGACAAGACCCTGCTGCTGGCCGGAAGCCTGAACCGGGGACATGAAATTTTCGCCGCCCAGCTACTGGGCGCAGACCTGGCCTATATGGGCACGCGCTTCATCGCCACCCGCGAAAGCCAGGCACCGGATGCCTACAAACAGATGCTGCTGGGTTCGAAGGCCGCAGACATCATTCACACCCCAGCCGTATCTGGCGTGCCCGCCAGCTTCCTGCGCCAAAGCCTGGAGAGCGCAGGCTACGACCTGGCAAGCCTCAAGGCTGGACATGAAGGCAAGCTCAAGCCCCTGGACGACGAGGCCAAGGCCTGGAAAACGGTCTGGTCCGCTGGCCAAGGCGTAGGCGGCATCGACGACCTGCCTACCGTCGCCACATTGATCGAGCGTCTGCACGAGGAGTACCGACAAGCATTGGCGCGCAGCCGCCAACTGGTCACCTGAACGCTGTAGCAAAAGGCAACACCTTGCCTGGCCACGCTGTACACTAAGCGCCCTCTCGAGCCCCCAGGAGCCTTGCATGTCCCGTTACGCCATGATCACCGGAGCTTCCAGCGGCCTGGGCCTGGCCCTGGCGGAGGCACTGGCACGGCGCGGGCGCAACCTGATCCTGGTGGCACGCCAGCGCGAGACCTTGGAGCCAGTGGCCCTGGAGCTGACCCAGCGCTTCGGCGTCGAGGTGCTGTTTCGCACGTGCGACCTTAGCCAACCGCTGCGTCTTTCAGGGTTCGTGCTGGAGCTAGAAGAGGGCGAGCGACGTATCGACCTGCTGGTCAATTGCGCCGGACTGCGTACCTACGGGCCGTTCCTGGCGCACGAATGGGCAGACGAACAGGATCTGCTGGAAGTGAACGTCCTCGCCATGACCCGCCTGTGCCACGCCATCGGTAACCTGATGGCCATTCAAGGTGGCGGGCAAATCCTCAATGTCGCCTCCCTTGCCAGTGCAGCACCTGGGCCGTGGATGGCGTGCTACTGCGCCAGCAAGGCCTACGTGGTGAGTTTCTCCGAAGCGCTGCGCGAAGAGCTTCGGCGTACCGGCATCAAGGTTTCCGTGCTCTGCCCCGGCCCAGTGCGCTCGCCGGGCCGTCGCATTCCTCGCCTTGATGGCAGCCAGCGCTGCTTGAGCCCGGAGGAAGTCGCGCTGTATACCGTGCGAGCGCTGGACAAGAACCGAGCTATCATCCTGCCTGGCCGTCGCAACCGTGTGCTGGCCTTAGCTCCCCGGCTGATGCCCCGCTGGCTGACCCGCAAGCTGGCCGGCATGATTCATCGTCGCTACTGCCCGATCGAAGCGGACTGAACACTGGGCGAGCCAAGCCACGCTGGGTACACTCGGCCCGGACCCTCACCATGGAGCAAGTGCTGTGGACGATCTATTCCTCAAAATCATCAACCGGGAAATCCCGGCGGATATCATCTACGAAGACGACCAGATCCTCGCCTTCAAGGACATCGCCCCCGCGGCGCCGGTGCATTTCCTGGTCATCCCCAAGAAACACATCCCCACCCTCAACGACCTGACCGAAGAGGACAAGGCCCTGGCCGGGCATATCCTGTTCACCGCGCAGCGCCTGGCGCTCGAGCAAGGTTGCGAGGAGGGCTTTCGCGTGGTCATGAACTGCAACCCGAAAGGCGGCCAGACCGTCTACCACATCCATATGCATGTGCTTGGCCAGCGCCAGATGAACTGGCCACCGGGCTGATCCAAGGCAAGCTCGCCGAGCACGATTGCGTTAAACTGTCGGGCACACTCTAGCGGAGGTGCCCGATGGCTACCGAACGTCACTACTCGCCGCTCGACCGCTTGTTGCTGCAGGCCGACACGGCCATGCGCACCTTGCTGCCCTTCAGCGGCCAGCCTTCCCGGCCATCCCCGGCCATAATCCAGCCGGACGCCGAGCTGGACGAGACCCAAACCCGTCATATCGCCGGCCTCATGCGCATCAACCACACCGGCGAGGTGTGCGCCCAGGCGCTGTACCAGGGCCAGGCCTTGACCGCCAAGCTGCCGCAGGTACGCAAGGCCATGGAACATGCCGCCGAAGAGGAAGTCGACCACCTGGCTTGGTGCGAGCAGCGCATCCGCCAGCTCGGCAGCCACCCCAGCGTGCTCAACCCACTGTTCTACGGCATGTCGTTCGGCATCGGCGCGCTCGCCGGCCTGGTCAGCGACAAGGTCAGCCTGGGCTTCGTCGCGGCCACCGAGCATCAGGTGTGCAAGCACCTGGACGAACACCTCGAGCAGCTCCCGCCGGAAGATGAAAAATCCCGGGCCATTCTCGAACAGATGCGTATCGACGAGGAGCAGCATGCCGAATCGGCCCTCGAGGCAGGCGGCTACCGCTTCCCCGCCCCCGTGCGCCTGGGCATGAGCGTGCTGGCCAAGGTAATGACCAAGAGCACCTACCGCATCTAGGGTAAGCACATGACGGAACGCTTCGACGCCAAGGACCTCTCAAAGGCCGTGAACGCCGGCGTACTGCAACCGGGCCAGGACCAGGCCCTGTTGGCCTTCCTGCGCCAACAGCCACAAGCGCAAGGCGGCTTCCAGCTGGCGCACGTGGCGTTCTACTTCGGCGCGCTGCTGATCATGGGCGCGATGGGCTGGCTGCTTACGCAAGCCTGGATGCGCATCGGCGACGGGGCATTGCTGGCCATTGCTCTGACGTACATTGTGGCAATTACCCTGTTCGCCCTGTCGCTGCAACGACGCGGGCAGGCCATCGCGGCAGGTGTACTTGCAGCGGTGGCAGTGAGCATCGTGCCGCTAGCGGTATTCGCCCTCGAACGTATTTTCGGCTGGTGGCCACTGCAAGACACGCAATCGGACTACCACGAGTACTACACCCAAGTGCAAGGCGGCTGGCTGTTGATGGAGGCAGCCACCGTGCTCGCGGGCGTGTTGATGCTGCGCCTGGTGCCCTTCCCGTTCATCGTCATGCCGATTGCCGTCGCCCTGTGGTTCATGTCCATGGACCTCAGCGAGTGGTTCCATGGCGAGGTGTTCAGTTGGGAGCAACGCCGCGAGGTATCCCTGTGGTTCGGCTTGGGCCTGCTACTGGTATTCCTGCTGGTGGATGGACGCACCCGACGTGATTACGCCTTCTGGGGTTACCTGGCGGGGCTCATAGCGTTCTGGGGCGGCTTGACGCTGATAAACAGCGACAGCGAAGTGGGCAAGGCCCTGTACTGCCTGATCAACCTGGTGCTGATGGGCTTGGCGGTGCTGCTGCGCCGGCCATTGTTCATGGTGTTTGGCGCGCTCGGTGTGGCGGCTTACCTGGGGTACTTGTCCCACGAGGTGTTCGCCGAGTCGCTGTTGTTCCCGGTGGTGCTCACGCTGATAGGGCTGGGCGTGATCGGGTTGGGGCTGGTGTACCAGAAGCGCAGGGAGCAGTTGAGCAACTCAATGCGCGCCAACCTGCCGCAATGGCTACAGGATGCACTACCCGCATTGCGCAACTGAGCGAGCCGGGGCTATGCAGTAGCCCCGGCCAATCATGGGTTGGCCGGGCAATCAGCCCAGCTCGACGATCTCGTAACCATGGGTGATTTCCACCCCGGCGCGCTCGAGCATGATCGATGCCGAGCAGTATTTCTCCGCCGACAGCTCTACCGCCCGCTTGACCTGCGCCTCCTTGAGGCCACGGCCCTTGACCACGAAGTTCATGTGGATCTTGGTGAACACCTTCGGGTCTTCGCTCGCACGCTCAGCCTCAAGGAATGCCTCGCAGCTTTCCACCGCCTGGCGCGACTTCTTCAGGATGCTCACCACGTCGAAGCTGCTGCAACCGCCCAACCCCAGCAGCAGCATTTCCATCGGGCGAACGCCCAGGTTGCGCCCGCCTGCGTCAGGTGGGCCATCCATGACCACGACATGGCCACTCCCCGATTCGCCGAGGAACATGGCTTCACCGGCCCACTGGATGCGTGCCTTCATCTATCCGGACTCCCTGATTTCGTAAAAGGCCGTCAGCTTAGACCTTGTCGCTCCGTCGGAAAAGCTCAAGACGATGAGCTTGCGTGCCGATATCGGGAAGTGTCTGATAAGCTGACGCCAAATCACTGGCGCCTTCGTCAGATATTTATTACAAAAAAAGCCTCCGCTTCGCACCGAACAGGATTTCGTGATGGTAGCCTCCGCCCTTGCGGCCAAGATAAAGAACATCGACAAGCTGTTGGCCCACTGCCAGCGCCGTCGCTACGCCGCTAAAAGCAACATCATCTGCGCCGGCGACAGAGCCGAGACGCTGTCGTTCATCATCAAGGGCTCGGTGACCATCCTGATCGAGGATGACGAAGGCCACGAGATGATCATCGCCTACCTCAATAACGGCGATTTCTTCGGCGAACTCGGGCTGTTCGACCCCTCTGGCCAGGAACATCAACGCAGCGCCTGGGTTCGCGCCAAGACCGAATGCGAAGTGGCCGAGATCAGCTACGACAAGTTCCGCGAGCTGTCGCGCCAGGACCCGGACATTCTCTACGCCCTGGGCAGCCAGATGGCCCAGCGCCTGCGCAACACCACGCAAAAAGTCGGCGACCTGGCGTTCTTCGACGTGACCGGGCGTGTCGCACGCTGCCTGCTCGAACTGTGCAAGCAGCCCGACGCCATGACCCACCCGGATGGCATGCAGATCAAGATCACCCGCCAGGAAATCGGGCGAATCGTCGGCTGTTCGCGGGAGATGGTCGGCCGCGTGCTCAAGGACCTTGAAGAGCGCAGCCTGGTTCAGGTGAAGGGCAAGACCATGGTGGTCTACGGCACGCGTTAATCCTTCGGCAGAGCCGCCAGCACCTGGGCATAGGCCGAGGACAAGCGCTCGAACCACGGCGCCTGTGGCACCACCTCGTGCAGGGCGATATGACTGTCGGCGCGGCAGCGCTGCTCGAGGCCACAGAGCTCGTTGAAGCGGTTGACCGACGCCACCATCGATTCACGCTCGTTATCCAGCAGCAGCGCGCCATGCACCAGCACCACCGGGCGCTTGCCCGCCAGGCCCTGGCGCCAGCGCTGGGCGGTGCCGACCAGTTTGCGGCCGTTCAGGTTGACGTTGTAACGGCCATCGCAGAAAGCGCCATCGATCTCGCCCACCGACGCCACGCCTCCCCATTCGCGCAAGACCTCGCACAGCGGCATGCATAGCCGTTCGTAGGCGTTCTCGATGCGGCCCTGGTCGCCTTCGCTGCGCGGGGCCACGTAGACCAACGCGACGTTGACCGTGGCATGGGACTGCGGCACCGGCTCACCGCCGGTTTCGCGCAATAGCACCGGCCACCCCGCGATTGCCAGCTCCGCGCAGGCCGCCTCGAAGTTGTCCAGGCGGCTCATGCGGCGCGGCATGACCAAGGCATGATCGGTCGGGCGCCAGAACAGCACGCCGGCTTCACGCTCGCCACGGCATACAGCCGCGAGTAGCTCCTGTTCGGCATGCAAGCCTTGTTCGACGGTGAGGGCCAGGGGTTGCTCGGTCATCGATTTCCATACCTTTTCAAAGACAAAAAAGCCGGCAAACGCCGGCTTTTTTGATCAGTCCAGTTGCTGAACAGTCTTCTTCACCTGTTCGGGGAAGAACAACCGCTGTAGCTCCAGCCCCGGTTGCTCGGCCCGCATGAAGGCCTCGCCGACCAAGAACGAGTAGACCTCGTTGATTTCCATCAACTCGACATCGGCCCGGTTGAGAATGCCACTCTCGGTGATGGCCAAGCGGTCGCGCGGGATACGCGGCAACAGGTCAAGGGTAGTTTCCAGGCTGACCTCGAATGTGTGCAGGTTGCGGTTGTTGACGCCGACCAGCGGGGTATCGAGGGTCTTCAGCGCACGCTCCAGCTCATCGCCATCGTGCACCTCGACCAGCACGTCGAGGCCGACGTCCTTGGCCACGCTGGCCAGCTCGGCCATGCGCACGTCATCCAGCGCGGCGACGATCAGCAGCACACAGTCAGCGCCCAGGGCGCGGGCTTCGACCACCTGATAGGGGTCGATCAGGAAGTCCTTGCGAATGACCGGCAGTGCACACGCCGCACGGGCCTGTTGCAGGTAGGCATCGGCGCCCTGGAAGTAGTCGACATCGGTCAGCACCGACAGGCAGGTAGCCCCACCCTTCTCATAGCTGACGGCGATTTCCGCCGGCACGAAGTGCTCGCGGATCACGCCCTTGCTCGGCGAAGCCTTCTTGATTTCGGCAATCACCGCCGGCTGCTTGCGCTTGGCCTGCTCGATGAGGGCATTGGCAAAACCGCGAGGCGCATCGGCAGCCTTGGCCAGGCGTTCCTGCTCGGCAAGGCTGACCAGGGCGCTGCGCTCGGCCACTTCCTCGACCTTGCGGGCGATGATCTTTTCCAGCACCGTCGGCACGCTCATGCTTCGTTCTCCTGCTTGAATACGGCGGTAAATGCACCCAGCTCTTGCATCTTTTCCCAGGCAAGGCCGGTGTGCAGCACATCATGGGCCAGTTCGACGCCCGACTTCAGGCTCATGGCATGGTCGGCCGCGTAGAGCGCCGCGCCCGCATTGAGCACGATCATTTCCGCAGCCTTCTGGCCATTTTCAGTCTTGCGTCGGCCCAAGGCATCGCGAATCAGTTCCAGGGAAGCCTGCGCGCCTTCGACGGTCAGGCCATGCAGGCTCTGGCTCTTGATGCCCAGGTCTTCGGGTTCGACCCAATACTCGGTGATCTGGTCATTCTTGAGTTCGGCCACGAAGGTCGGGGCGGCCAGGCTGAACTCGTCCAGGCCATCTTTCGAATGCACCACCAGCACATGCTTGCTGCCCATGCGTTGCAGCACCTCGGCCAGCGGGCGGCACAGCGCCTGGGTGAACACGCCGACCACCTGGTGTTTCACACCGGCCGGATTCGTAAGCGGGCCGAGCATGTTGAACAGCGTGCGCAACCCCAGGTCGCGACGCGGGCCGGCGGCGTGTTTCATTGCGCTGTGATGGCACTGCGCGAACATGAAGCCGATGCCCAGGCTGTCGATGCAGCGAGCAACCTGCACCGGGGTCAGGTTCAGGTAGATGCCCGCCGCTTCCAGCAGGTCGGCACTGCCGCTCTTGCCGGAGACCGCGCGGTTGCCGTGCTTGGCGACCGTGCAACCGGCCGCTGCCAGGACGAAGGCCGAGGCGGTGGAGACGTTGAAGATGTTCGCGCCATCACCGCCAGTGCCGACAATGTCGACCACGCCATCGAGGTTCTTCAGCTCAACCTTGTCGCACAGCTCACGCATGACCGAAACGGCGCCGACGATCTCGTCGATGCTCTCGCTTTTCATGCGCATGCCCATGAGGAAAGCGCCGATCTGCGCCTCGGTGCATTGTCCGGTCATGATCTGGCGCATGACGTCGCGCATTTCCTCGGTGGACAGGTCCAGGTGGCCGACGATACGGCTCAACGCGCTCTTGATATCCATGTTCGATCCTTAGCGGTGGCCGCCGGTCTGCTTGAGGAAATTGGCGAACAGCTCGTGGCCCTGCTCGGTCAGGATGGATTCGGGGTGGAATTGCACCCCTTCGATATTCAGCGTCTTGTGGCGCAGACCCATGATCTCGTCGACCGAGCCATCGGCGCCAGCGGTCCAGGCGGTGACTTCCAGGCACTCTGGCAGGGTTTCGCGCTTGACCACCAGCGAATGGTAGCGGGTAACGGTAAGCGGGTTGTTGAGGCCGGCGAACACGCCCAGGTCGTGATGGAACACCGGGCTGGTCTTGCCATGCATGACCTGGCGGGCGCGTACCACATCACCGCCAAAGGCCTGGCCGATGGACTGGTGGCCCAGGCATACGCCGAGGATCGGCAGCTTGCCAGCGAAATGCAGGATAGCCTCGATGGAGACCCCGGCCTCGCTTGGCGTGCAGGGGCCGGGCGAAACGACGATGCGCTCGGGGTTCAGGGCTTCGATCTGGGCGATGGTCAGCTCGTCGTTGCGAATGACCTTGACCTCTGCACCCAGCTCGCCGAGGTACTGCACGACGTTGTAGGTGAAGGAATCGTAATTGTCGATCATCAGTAACATCTGGGTTCAACCTCTTGAATCTACTGACTTTGATTTCGAGCCTTCCAAGCCACCCCAGGCGCGACGAGGCCGTGCGGGGTGAATGAAACAACTGAAGAAGGCAAACGGGGGCGGGCCGGGCAGGCCGGCAAGGGATAAAGTCAGGCGCGCCAACGCCAACGGGCGTGAGCCTTGATAACGCGCATCAAGAGTTTGCTGACGATCAACACGGGGGAGGTTCTCGCTTGTACGTCCCGGCACAGTAGCCTACCGCGCCCGTAGGCGCAATATGGCCGTAAATACGGGGTAACGAACTGACTTGGCACGCATTCCCGTATTTTTGATAAGGTCAATCGGCTGAACCTGATAAAAACAACGAAAAGGAATTTCAAGACATGCGACAGCCACCATTGCTGCGCTCTGCTTTTTGCATCCTCGCCCTGGCCTGTAGCCAGGCCATCGCTGCCCCCTCGCCCTACTCCTCACTGATCGTCTTCGGCGACAGCCTGAGCGATGCCGGACAATTTCCCGACCTGACCGGCGGTACGCCTGGCATGCGTTTCACCAACCGCGATGCCAACGGCAACTTCGCGCCGGTCTCGCCGATGATTCTCGGTGGCAGGCTGGGTGTTTCCGGAACCGAACTGGGGCCGTCCACATCACTGGGCAACCCTGCATTGGGCCTGCCAGACGGCAACAACTGGGCGGTTGGGGGCTACACCACCCAGCAGATCCTTGATTCGATCACCACCACCTCTGAAACGGTCATCCCCCCAGGGCAACCCTTTGCCGGGCTGGTCCTGCGCGACCGCCCCGGCTACCTGGCCAACGGCATGCGCGCCGACCCGAACGCCCTCTACTACATCACCGGTGGCGGCAACGACTTCCTCCAGGGCCTGGTCACCAGCCCAGCGACCGCCGCCGCCGCAGGCGCGCGCCTGGCGGCCAGCGCCCAGGCCCTGCAACAGGGGGGTGCGCGCTACATCATGGTCTGGCTGCTGCCCGACCTTGGGCAGACACCGAACTTCAACGGCACGCCGCAACAAGGCCCGTTGTCGCAACTGTCGAGCGTGTTCAACCAGTCGCTGGTGAACCAGCTCGGGCAGATCGATGCACAGATCATCCCGCTCAACATCCCCATGCTGTTGAACGAGGCCTTGGCCGACCCGGCCCAGTTCGGCCTCGCCACCGGGCAAAACCTGGTGGGCACTTGCTACAGCGGCGACAGCTGCGTGGAGAACCCAGTCTACGGCATCAATGGCACGACACCCGACCCGACCAAGCTGCTGTTCAACGACTCCGTGCACCCCACCATCGCCGGCCAGCTGTTGATTGCCGACTATGGCTATTCGATCCTCGCCGCGCCTTGGGAACTGACGCTGCTACCGGAAATTGCCCACGCCAGCCTGCGTGCGCACCAGGACGAACTGCGCAATCAGTGGCAAGCGCCCTGGCAGGCGACCGGCCAGTGGCAGGCCTTCGTCGCCACTGGCGCACAGGACCTGGACTTCGAAGGCCAGCGCAGTGCCAGCAGCGGCGATGGCCGCGGCTATAACCTCACCTTGGGCGGCAGCTACCGCCTCGATGATGCCTGGCGCGTCGGCCTGGCAGGCGGGGTGTACCGGCAAAAACTTGAAATAGGCCAATACGACTCGGACTACAAGCTCGACAGCTACCTGGCCAGTGCCTTCGTACAGTTTCGCCAGCAGCGCTGGTGGGCAGACGCCGCGTTGACCGCGGGCTACCTGGACTACCACGACCTCGAGCGTACCTTCGCCCTGGGGGTGAACGAGCGCAGCGAGAAAGGCGACACCGACGGCGATGCCTGGGCGCTGAGTGGCCGGCTGGGATACAACCTCGCGGCCGAGGACAGCCGTTGGCAGTTGGCGCCGTTCATCAGCGCCGACTACGCCCGGGTCAAGGTGAAGGGATACAACGAGGACAGCGACCGCGCCACGGCCCTGGGCTTCGATCACCAGAAGCGCACGTCACGTCGCCTGGGCGCAGGGCTGCTGGGCAGTGTGCAGGTGACCCAGGCCACCCGACTGTTTGCCGAAGTGGCACGCGAACACGAGTTCGAGGATGAGCGCCAGGACCTGACGATGCACCTGACCAGCCTGCCGGGCAACGACTTCACCCTGACCGGCTATACGCCGAACAGCAACCTGACCCGCGCCAGCCTGGGGTTGACCCACGAGCTGGCACCCGGGGTGAGCCTTCGGGGCAACTACAACTGGCGCAAGAGCGATGAGCTGAAGCAACAGGGGGTCAGCTTGGCGGTGAGCCTGGACTTCTAACCGGTACCCTCGCTGCAAAAACAAACGGCGCTCACCTGGAGCGCCGTTTGTTCATTCATCAACCACGTGGCGTCTGTTCCGCCAGTGCCACCGCGCGGAACATCGCGCGGCGCTTGTTGATGGTTTCTTCCCATTCCAGCGCCGGCACCGAGTCGGCAACGATGCCGCCACCGGCCTGCACATGCAACTCGCCGTCCTTGATCACCGCGGTGCGAATGGCAATCGCGGTGTCCATGTTGCCGTTCCAGGCCAAGTAGCCCACGGCACCGCCGTAGACACCACGCTTGACCGGCTCCAGCTCATCGATGATTTCCATCGCGCGGATCTTCGGCGCGCCCGACAACGTACCCGCCGGAAGAATCGCCCGCAGCGCGTCCATCGCAGTCAGGCCTTCGGCCAACTGGCCGGTGACGTTGGAGACGATGTGCATCACGTTGGAGTAGCGCTCGATCACCATCTTCTCGGTCAGGCGCACGCTACCGGTGGCCGAGACCCGGCCCACGTCGTTGCGGCCCAGGTCGATGAGCATCAGGTGCTCGGCGATTTCCTTGTCGTCCGACAGCAGGTCGTCTTCCAGCGCGCGGTCGGCTTCTTCGGTGGCACCGCGCGGGCGCGTACCGGCAATCGGGCGAACGGTGACCAGGTTGTCCTCGACGCGCACCAGTACTTCGGGCGAGCTGCCGACTACATGGAAGTCGCCGAAGTTGAAGAAGTACATGTAGGGCGTTGGGTTGAAGCAGCGCAGCGCCCGGTACAGGTCGATGGGCGCGGCCTTGAAGTCGATGGACATGCGCTGCGACGGCACCACCTGCATGCAGTCGCCCGCCAGGATGTATTCCTTGATGCGGCCTACCGCGTCCTCGTAGTCCTCGCGGGTATAGCTGCTGCGGAACGCCGGCTCCGCAGGCATCGGTCCGCCCAGGTCAAGGCCGCGACGAGGGGTGATTGGCTGGCGCAGTTTGTCGAGCAAGCTTTCCAGTTGCGCCTGACCTTGCTCGAACGCCTGCTCGTCAGCCGGGTCGACCAGCACGATCGCGTGCATCTTGCCGGCCAGGTTGTCGAACACCACCACGGCATCGGAAACCATCAGCAGGATATCCGGCACGCCCAGCGGGTCGGGGTTTGGGCTGGCGCCCAGGCGTTTTTCCACGTAGCGCACACAGTCGTAGCCGAAGTAGCCCACCAGGCCGCCATTGAAACGCGGCAGGCCGGGAATGTCGGCGACCTTGTAGCGGTCCTTGAAGGTTTCGACGAAAGCCAGCGGGTCTTCGACGTCGTGGTGCTCTACTTCGACGCCATCCTGAAGAATGCTCACTTGGTAGCCATGCACCCGCAGCACGGTGCGCGACGGCAGGCCAATCATCGAATAACGGCCCCACTTCTCGCCGCCCTGCACGGACTCGAGCAGGTAGGAGTTGGGTTGGTCGGCAAGCTTCAGGTAGATCGACAGCGGCGTGTCGAAGTCGGCCAGGGTTTCACAGGCCAGGGGAATGCGGTTGTAGCCGGCAGCGGCCAGGCGCAGGAATTCTTCGCGGGTCATGGGTAGCCTCGTGGCAAGCAGCAATGGGGTTGGGCAAGCGGACGGACCGGCAGAGAGGCCGGCAAGCGGGAGTCAGGCGCGCCAGCGCCAGCGGGCCAGGGCCTTGATGACTTTCATCCAGAATTTGCCGGTAACCACCACAGCGGGCTCTCTGCTTTGTGAGGCTTGAAGGTGCGCCAACGTTATCCCAGTGTCGGTAACGACGCAACCGGGCAACAGCAGGCGCAAATCATCCAGCACCAGGCTCGGCGATTCCTCGTGGATCGGCCGCCCATGGTTGTAGCCATAGCTCAAGCCCACGCACTTGACCCCCGCCGCCTGCGCCGCCAGCACGTCGCTGCGCGAGTCGCCGACGAACAGCGCCTGCTCGGGGGCCACGCCGGCCATTTTCATGACGAACAGCAGCGCGGCGGGGTCGGGCTTTTTCTGTGGCAGGGTGTCGCCGCCGATGATCCAGCGGAAGTAGCGACCGATCTTCATCTGGTCCAGCAGCGGGCCGACGAAGCGCTCGGGTTTGTTGGTGATCAGCGCCATTTCCACCCCCTGCTTGCGCAGCCAGCGCAGGGTGTCGCGCACGCCGGGATAGACCACGGTGAGCTCGTGGCTTTCGGCGTAGGCCTCCATGAACAGCGCCAGTGCGCGCTCGGCCAGCTCGTCATCGACCTGGTCGTGCTCGAGGCCGCCGGCCAGCGCCCGGCGCACCAACACCTGGGCGCCATTGCCGACCCAGTGGCGCACGGCCTCCAGGCCTGCGGCGGGGCGACCGAGTTCGAGCAGCATGCGGTCGACCGCAGCGGCCAGGTCGGGGACCGAGTTGATCAGAGTGCCATCCAGATCGAACATCACCAACCTAGGCAGCGCCCCGGGGAACAGCTGCTCGAAGCCGCTCATGGGCGGGCCTGGGCCAACTCGGCACGCATCTTGGCAATGACTTCCTGGTAGTCGGGGGCGTTGAAGATCGCCGAGCCGGCCACGAAGGTGTCGGCGCCTGCGGCAGCGATCTCGCGGATGTTGTTGACGTTCACGCCGCCGTCGATTTCCAGGCGGATATCCCGGCCACTGGCGTCGATCAGCGCGCGGGCTTCGCGCAGCTTGTCGAGGGTGCCGGGGATGAACTTCTGCCCGCCGAAGCCTGGGTTGACGCTCATCAGCAGGACCATGTCGACCTTGTCCATCACATACTTCAGGGCGTCCAGGCTGGTGGCCGGGTTGAACACAAGCCCCGCCTTGCAGCCGCCGTCGCGAATCAACTGCAACGAGCGGTCGATGTGCTGGGACGCTTCCGGGTGGAAGGTGATGTAGGTGGCGCCGGCCTCGATGAAGTCGCCGATGATGCGGTCGACCGGGCTGACCATCAGGTGCACGTCGATGGGCGCGGTGACGCCGTACTTGCGCAGGGCGGTGCAGACCATCGGGCCGATGGTCAGGTTAGGCACGTAGTGGTTGTCCATCACATCGAAGTGGACGATGTCGGCGCCAGCGGCGAGCACCTTGTCGACGTCCTCGCCCAGGCGGGCGAAATCGGCGGAAAGAATCGAGGGGGCAATAGCGTAGGGCTGCATGGCGCACCTGTTGGCAGAATCACGGTGGCGCGCATTGTACCCCAGGCGAATGGATCGGGGCTGATTGGTGTCAACAGTGCTGGCTCAACCAGGCTGCTGGGTACGCAGCTTCTCGCTACGCCCGCGCAGCCATTCCAGGGTCAGCAGCAGTACCACCGAAAACGCGATCAGCAAGGTGGCCGCAGCAGCGATGGTGGGGCTGAGGTTCTCGCGAATACCGCTGAACATCTGCCGTGGCAGGGTCGCCTGCTCGGGGCCGGCGAGGAACAGCGTCACTACCACCTCGTCGAACGAGGTCGCAAAGGCGAACAGCGCCCCGGAGATCACCCCAGGGGCGATCAGCGGCAAGGTCACCCGTCGGAAGGCCATCAACGGCGACGCACCCAGGCTGGCCGCCGCGCGCACCAGGTTGTAGTTGAAGCCCTGCAAGGTAGCCGACACGGTGATGATGACGAACGGCACGCCCAGCACCGCATGCACCAGGATCAACGAAATGAAGCTGTTGCCCATGCCCAGCGGCGCGAAGAACAGGTAGCTGGCAACACCGATGATCACCACTGGCACCACCATCGGCGAAATCACCAGGGCCATCACCAGCGACTTGCCGGGGAAGTCGCCACGGGTCAGGCCGATCGCTGCCAGGGTGCCAAAGATCATGGCCAGCACGGTGGCCGCCGGGGCGATGATGATGCTGTTCCTCAGGGCGCGCATCCACTCGGCCGAGGCAAAGAAGTCCTGGTACCACTGCAGCGAGAAGCCTTGCAGCGGGTACACCAGGAAGCTGCCGCTGTTGAACGACAGCGGCACGATCACCAGCACCGGCAGCACCAGGAACAACAGGATCAAACCGCAGAGAATGCGCAGGCTGTAGAACCAGACCCGCTCCACGGGCGACATGTAAGGGCTCAGCATGACAAAGGCTCCTCAGCTCAGGCGCAGGCGGCTGGCGCCGACCAGCCAGCTATAGATCAGGTACAGCAATACGGTCGCCAGCAGCAACAGCCCGCCCAGTGCGGTGGCCATGCCCCAGTTGATGCTGGTGTTGGTGTAGAAGGCGACGAAGTAGCTGACCATCTGGTCGTTGGGGCTGCCAAGCAGCGCCGGGGTGATGTAGTAGCCGATGGCCAGGATGAACACCAGCAGGCAACCCGCGCCAACACCGGCATAGGTCTGCGGGAAGTACACCCGCCAGAAGCTGGCGAACGGATGACAGCCCAGGGAGATCGCCGCACGCATGTAGCTGGGCGAGATGCCCTTCATCACGCTGTACAGCGGCAGGATCATGAACGGCAGCAGGATGTGGACCATGGAGATGTACACACCGGTGCGGTTGAACACCAGCTCCAGCGGCTCATCGATGATGCCGATGGCAATCAGCGCACTGTTGATCAACCCGCCCGATTGCAACAGCACGATCCACGCCGCCACCCGCACCAGGATCGACGTCCAGAACGGCAACAGCACCAGGATCATCAACAGGTTGCTCTGGCGGGTCGGCAGGTTGGCCAACAGGTACGCCAGCGGGTAGGCCAGCAACAGGCAGATCGCAGTGATCACCACGCCCATCCACAAGGTGCGGGCGAAGATGTCCAGGTAGATGGCCTGGTCCGGGGTGGTCTTGGCCAGCTCGCCCAGGTCATCGATACGATGATCCAGCGAAGCCAGCAGGTAGAAAGGTGTCACCTCGCTGGTGTTACGGCGAATAGCCTGCCAGTAGGCCGGGTCACCCCAGCGCTCGTCGAGGGTTTGCAAGGCTTCTTTATAGGAAGCCGGTTCGGTCTTGAACGGCAGCGCGCGTGCTGTCTTGGACAGCAGGCTGCGGTAACCGGCCAGTTCCATGTTCAGGCGCTTGGAAAGCTCGCCCAGGGTCTGGTTCTTGCGCGATTCGGCCAGGTCCTCGCTGAGGGCCTTGTACACCGCCTCGCCGGGCAGGCTCTTGCCGTCCCACTGCGACACCGCCTCGACAGTACGCGGCAGCCCCGCGACCACCTCGGGGTTTTCGACGCTCTTGTACAGAAGCGCTGCGATCGGCACGAGGAACACCAGCAGCAGGAACAGCGCCAGCGGCGCGATCAACGCCTGGGCCTTCCAGCGGTTGACCCGTTCGGCGCGCTTGAGGCGCTGCTTGAGACTTGGACCTGCGCCTTCATTCAGGGGCACTGCAATGGCCATGGCGAACTCCGAAAAACACAGAAAGCGAGGGAGCGCCGGCTACCGCCCGGCGCTCCTTTGAGGCGCGTTACTTCTTCGCAGCCCAGGCGTTGAAGCGTTGCTCCAACTGCTCGCTGTTGTCGGCCCAGAAGGCCACGTCGATCTGCACCTGGTTCTTGATGTTCTCAGGTGTGGTCGGCATGTCCTTCTTCACCTCGTCCGACAGCAAGTCGATGGCCTTGGCGTTGGCCGGGCCGTAGGCGATGTTCTCGGAGTAGGTCTTCTGCTGCTCAGGCTGGACGGTATAGGCGATGAACTTCTTCGCCTCTTCCACGTTCTTCGCGCCCTTCGGAATGGCCCAGGCGTCGAAGTCGTAGATGCCGCCGTTCCACACCACCTTCAGGTTGCTGTCCTTCTGCACCGCAGCGATACGGCCGTTGTAGGCCGAGCTCATGACCACGTCACCCGAGGCCAGGTACTGCGGCGGCTGGGCGCCGGCTTCCCACCACTGGATGCTCGGCTTGAGCTCGTCGAGTTTCTTGAAGGCGCGGTCTACACCCGCCTTGGTACTCAGCACCTCGTAGACTTTCTTAGGCTCTACGCCGTCGGCCATCAGGGCGAATTCCAAGGTGTACTTGGCGCCCTTGCGCAGGCCGCGCTTGCCGGGGAATTTCTTGGTGTCCCAGAAATCGGCCCAGCTGGTCGGTGCGGTCTGGAGCTTGTCGGCGTTGTAGGCCAGTACCGTGGACCACACGAAGAAGCCCACGCCACAGCCTTGGATCGCACCAGGTACATAGTCGGCTGCGTTGCCGAACGGCGCAGAGTCGAGTTCCTCGAACATGCCCTCCTGGCAACCGCGCTCCAACTCTGGCGACTCCACCTCCACCAGGTCCCACGACACACTCTTGGTATCGACCATGGCTTTCACCTTGGCCATCTCGCCGTTGTATTCCCCGGCGATGATCTTGCCCTTGCCGGCCTTTTCCCAAGGCTCGTAGAACGCCTTGACCTGGGCCGCCTTGTTGGCACCGCCGAACGACACTACGGTGAGGTCCGCAGCCATGGCTTGGCCTGCCGCGAACAGCCCCAGTGCCAGGGCGGTCAGTTTCAACTGCTTGCGCATTCTTATTCTCTCCACAGTACAGGGTTGGTGAAGCACACCATCAATGGGCTTGAGCAATCGGATCGAGCGCGCGAGCGTGCTCCACCTCCCAGCCAAGCGGTACCACATCACCCACGGCCAGGGCCGGGTCGAGCTCGGCGATCGGCTGCTTCACGAAGAAGTCGGCCTTGCCGCAAACCTCCAGGCGCACACGCACATGGTCGCCCAGGTAGATGAACTCGGCCACGCGGCCGGAGAAACGGTTCACGCAATGTTCGCTGTGGCCATTGAGGCGTACGCGCTCAGGGCGGATGGACAAGGTCACAGGCTCGCCGGCCTGGCCGACGTTCACCGCCAGCGCCTCGACCTTCTCGCCGCGGGCCAGCTGTACCAGGCAACGCTCGCCGTTGTGCGACAGCAAGGTGCCGTTGAGGCGGTTGTTCTCACCGATGAAGTTGGCGACGAAGGTGTTGCACGGCGCTTCGTAGAGGGTGCGCGGGTCGGCGATCTGCTGGATCTCGCCCTGATGGAACACTGCCACGCGGTCAGACATGGTCAGTGCTTCGCCTTGGTCGTGGGTCACGTACACCACGGTCACGCCTAGGCGCTGGTGGATGTGCTTGATCTCCATCTGCATGTGCTCGCGCAGCTGCTTGTCGAGCGCGCCGAGCGGTTCGTCCATCAGCACCAGCTGCGGCTCGAACACCAGTGCGCGGGCCAGGGCCACGCGTTGCTGCTGGCCACCGGACAGCTGGCCGGGGTAGCGCTTGGCGAAGGCATCGAGCTGGACCATGTTCAGCACGCGCTTGACCCGCTCGCTGATGTCGGTCTTGCTGAGGTTGCGCACAGTCAGGGGAAAGGCCAGGTTCTCGGCCACGGTCATGTGCGGGAACAGCGCGTAGTTCTGGAACACCATGCCAATGTCACGCTTGTGCGGCGGCACGTTGTTGATCGAGCGCCCACCCAGCTGGATCTCGCCAGCGGTAGGGGTCTCGAAGCCAGCCAGCATCATCAGGCTGGTGGTCTTGCCCGAGCCGGACGGGCCAAGCAGGGTGAGGAACTCGCCCTTGCGGATGTCCAGGTTCAGATCCTTGACGATCAGCGATTCGCCGTCGTAGCTCTTCTGCACGCCACGAAAACTGACCAGCGTCTCGCTGGCAGCGTTCGAATTCACCTCGCTCATGCCTGCACCTTCTTGTTGGAATGACTGCGTAGGCAAAGCGTAGAAAAACTGCGAGCACCCGCAAATCGGGGGTGCTGAGAGAATGCCATCATCCAGATGGAAGATTGTTTGTAGGGATCGCCCTACAAGGATGGCGCATTCAGATATGCAGCGTCCCTGTGGGAGCGGGCTTGCCCCGCGATAGCGCCAGCCAAACCACCTGTAGCGCCTGATCTGTCGCTATCGCGGGACAAGCCCGCGCCCACAGGGGTTGTCGTTGCCGGGATGGTCACACCAGCTTGTGCTCCATGGCGTACTTCACAAGCTCCGCCAGCGAGTTGACCTTGAGCTTCTGCATCAGCCGCGCCTTGTGGGTGCTGATGGTCTTGCTCGACAGCGCCAGTTGCTGGGCGATGTCGTTGACGTTGGCGCCCTGGGCCAGGCGCTCGAACACCGAGAACTCGCGCTCCGACAGCAGCGTATGCAGTGGCCGGGTCTCGGTCAGACCAACTTCGAAGACCATGCGGTCGGCCAGCGCCGGGTCGATGTAGCGCCCGCCGCCCGCCACCCGGCGAATGGCAGTGAGCAACAGCGCCGGGTCGCTGTCCTTGGTGGCGTAGCCGGCGGCGCCGGCCTTCAGCGCGCGGGCAGCCATCTGCGCTTCGTCGTGCATCGACAACACCAGGATCGCCGGCGGGTTGGTCAGGGCGCGAATCCGCGGGATCGCCTCCAGGCCGTTCACCCCCGGCATCGAGATGTCCAGCAGCACCACCTCGCAGGGTGTGTGGCGCAAGGTGTCGAGCAACTGCTCGCCATTGCCGGCCTCGCCCGCCACCTGCATGTCCTTGGCCAGGCCAATCAACTGCTTGATGCCTTCACGGACGATGGTGTGGTCTTCAGCCACCAGCACTCGGATCACGCTGAGTCTCCTGCTTCAAAGGAATGGTCACGCTCAGGCTGGTGCCCTCGCCGGGTTCGCTGTCCAGGACTACGCTGCCGCCGAGCATCAACGCCCGCTCGCGCATGCCCACCAGGCCGAAGGAGCTCGGCCGGGCCTGCTCAGGGCTGAAGCCGGCGCCGTCGTCGATCACCGTCAGGCGCAGTTGGCCACCTTCGTCGGCCAGCTCGATCTGCACGGTGTGCGCCTGGGCATGGCGCATCACGTTGGTCAGCGCCTCCTGGAGGATACGGAACAGGCCGGTCGCCTTGGCCTCGCTCAATGCTGGCAGATTATCCGGCACTTGCACCAGGCAGGGTATCTGCGTGCGTGCTTCGAAGCGCCGGGCCTGCCACTCGATGGCCGAAGCGATACCCGCATCGAGAATGGGCGGGCGCAGGGCCGTGGCGACATCACGCACCAGTTGGAACAGTTGGGCGATCAGGCGCTTCATGCTCGACAGGCGCTCGTTCAAGCCAGGGTCGAGTTCGGCAAACGCCAGCTCGCACATCGACACTTCCAGCTTGAGCACCGTGAGCATCTGCCCCAGTTCGTCATGCACCTCGCGGGCGATACGCGCCTTCTCTTCCTCGCGCACGCTTTCCAGGTGTGCCGACAGCTCGCGCAGTTGCTCCTGGGAGCGTGCCAGTTCGAACTGGGCGCGCTTGCCCTGGGTGATGTCCCAGACCACGCCGTCCCAGACCATCCGCCCATCGGCCAGGCGCCGGGTGCTGGCCTTGATGTCGGCCCAACGCTGCTCGCCCTGGCGGGTGACGATACGCCCCTGCCAGGACCAGTCCTGGTCGCTGGCCAGGGCCAGGTCCTGCACGTGGTGGTAGTCGGCTCGGTCGTCGGGGTGCACCAGGTTGCGCAGGCCCATGTCCGGGTGCTGGATCGCGGCGGGCGTATAGCCCACCAACGCCTCGCTGCCTTCACTGATATAGGGGAACTCCAGGCCACCTTCGCTGGGGTCGCGCTCCAGGCGGAACACCAGCCCGGGCACGTTTCCGGCAATGCCCTTCAAGCGTGCCTCGCTCTCACGCAGCGCCGCCAGGGCGCGGCGGCGCTCGGTGATGTCGGTGAGGAACACCACCAGGTACTCGGCATCGCGAAAGCGCAGGAAGCTCAGCGACAGCTCCACCGGCAGCAGGCTGCCGTCGGCGCGGCGACAGAGGGTTTCGAAAGGCTCCGTACCGCCCTCACCGGACCTGGCGCGCTTCCACAACTCCAGCCAGCGGTCCATGTGCAGGTTGGGCTCGATGTCGATCAGCGGGCGCTCCAGCAGCTCGCCCTCGCCGTACCCCAGCATGCGCTCGGCGGCATGGTTGGCATAGCGTACGTGGCTGTCCCAGTGCACCCAGAAGATGCCCACGGTGCTCTGGTCGATGGAGAACTGGCTCAGGCGCAAAGCCTCTTCGCGGGTTTGCCGCTCTACCAGGCTTTCGCGGGCCGCCAGCAGGCTACGCTCCAGGCGGCGCTGCTGTCGACGCTGCATCGTCAGGGTCAGCAAGGCGCAAATCAGCAACAGGCCGAACAACAGGGCGAGGTTCTGCCAGAAGCCCGGCGACTCGCTCAGGCGTGGGTATTTGGGTTGCAGCCAGCGCTGATGCAATTGCTCCAGCTCCTTGGCCGGCATGGCCTGCAGGCCGCGCTCGAGCACCTCGACCAACAGCGGCCAGTCCTTGCGCGAACCGATGCGCAGCAATTGCGGCAGGCCGATATCACCGACCACCGCCAGCTCGCCGAACTCGCTCTCGCGCGACAGTCGGCTCAGTTGCGCCTCGTCCAGCACCGCGTAGCTCGCCTGGCCGGCCACCAATAACTGCAAGGCCTCGCGCTCGTTGGGCACGCCGTGCAGGTTGAGGTTGCTGTAGTTGCCGCGCAGGTAGTCGGCCAAGCCGCTGGGCATACGTACCACCACGCGATCGCTGGCGCCCAGTTGTTCCAGGTCGACCGCCAGTGCCCCGCTGCGCGGGCCCACTACCAGCTGCGGAACCCGCATGTAGGGGTCGCTGAACAACCACAGGCGCAGGCTGGCCGGGGTTTGCGTAAGGCCTGGCGCGAAATCGACCTCGCCCGCTTGCAGGGCGTGCTCCAACGCTGCCTGGTCGCTGAAGTTGCGCCAGGTCAGGTCCAGCCCGAGCGCACGCGCCAGCCAGCCCACCAGCTCGACGTTCGCCCCATACAGCTGTTGCAGGCGCCGGTCGAACTGAGCGTAGGGCGCTTGCAGAACCAGCCCTACCCGCAGGCTTCGGTGGCTGTCGAGCCATTGCTGCTGCGCAGGCTCCAGTGTTACAGGCGATGGCCCCTCGGGCTTGGCCAACGCGATCAAGGGCAGGCACAACCAGCCGATAACCAACAGGCAACGCAATCGCTTCATCGACACACTCGTCTTGGCAAAGACCGCCACTGCGTGGCCGTCGCGGACAAATACTATTAGGCTGCCGGTATCATTCTGGCCTTGGGTTGATCCATGTTCCTACTTTATCGCACGACGCTGGCCATGTTCTGCCTGGCCACGACCCTCCCACTGGCGGCACACGCCGCCGACCCGGAAAAACCGGCCAGCGAGGCGGCCGCCGCCAGCGCGCCCCGCCCGCCGCTGCTCGAACGCAGCCAGGAGGACGCGCAGGCCCTGGAGCGCCTGGTGCCCAAGGCCGAGCAGCTAAGCCTGCAAGCCGGGCCGGATACCTTCCTGGCCTTGTGGAAGCCGGCCAACGATGCCGACCCCAAAGGCGCCGTGATCCTGGTGCCGGGCGCTGGCGAAAATGCCGACTGGCCCACTGCGATCGGCCCGCTGCGTCGCAAGTTTCCCGACAACGGCTGGCACAGCCTGAGCCTCACCCTCCCCGACCTGCTGGCCGACAGCCCGCAGGCACGCGTCGAAGCCACGCCCGCAGCACAGCCTGCCCCAGCGAAAGGCGCAGGCGAAACGGCACCGGCCAAAGATACCCCGGACGATGCCAACGCCAACGTCGCCCAGGCCACTGCCGGCGACCCTGACGTCGCCCAAGGCACCGACGCGGTACAAGCCAGCGAGCAGAGCGACCAGGCCGATGCCGAGCGCATCTTCGCCCGCCTCGATGCGGCGGTGGCCCACGCCCAACAACAAAATGCCCACAGCATCGTGCTGGTCGGTCATGGCAGCGGCGCCTACTGGGCCGCGCGTTACCTCAGCGAAAAGCAACCACCGCTGGTGCAGAAACTGGTGATGATCGCCGCACAGACGCCCGCTCGCGTTGAGCACGACCTGGAAAGCCTGACGCCAACCCTGAAGGTGCCAGCTGCGGATATCTACTACGTCACGCGCGCCCAGGACCGCCAGGCTGCCGAACTGCGTCTGCAAGCCAGCAAGCGGCAGAAGGACAGCCAGTACCGGCAGTTGTCGCTGATTGCCATGCCTGGCAACAAAGCGGCAGAACAGGAGCAACTGTTCCGCCGCGTACGTGGCTGGATGATGCCTCAGGAGTGAACTACAGCCCCCGCCGCTTGCGCACCAAGGCATAAGCCTGGTGCAGCTCGCGGGTGCGCTCGGTTGAATCGCGCACCATCGCCTCGCTGGCACCCGTGCCGGCCAGCTTGTCCGGATGATGGCGGCTGAGCAGGCGACGATAGGCCTGCTTGACCTGCACGGCCTCGGTGTCGGCACCCACGCCCAGCACACGCAGCGCGGTGGCGTAGGTCATCGCATTGCCCTCGACCGCCGCACGGCTTGGCTCGTACTCCTGTGACAGCGCCTGCACCTGGGTTCGGCTCAGGCCCAGGCGCTGGCCCCAGTCGAGCAGCAGCTCACGCTCCTGGCGCCCGGCCTTGCCATCGGCCCAGACCATGCGCCAGCAGGCGCGCAGTGCCCCCTCGGCACCATGGGGCTGCCGCCCGATACGCTGCAGGTAGCGACCCAGGCGGTCCTTGCCCGCCTTGCCGCGGTTGAACGCAGCAATCGCCCGCAAACGCGCGGGCTCGGCCATGTCCAGGCGGGACATCTCCTGGCGCGCCTGGTAGATATGCCCCTCCAACACCCGTCCGTCGCTCTTGGCCAGGCGCCCGAGCAGCACGAACAGCAGCTCTTCGTCACGTAGCGCCGGGCGCCCGCCCAGGCGTTCCCGCACATCGTCCCATCCTTGCAAGCGCAGGCGGCGGTCCATGGCCTGGCCCAGCAAAGCCCCCAGCAATGCGCCGGGAATGCTGGCCACCACGAAACCGGCCCCGGCCCCAATCAACGTGCTCGGCCACCACATGTCAGAGGCGCTCGCCGATCAGACGCTCGGCCTCAGCCAGGCGTTCGAGGGTCCCGACGTCCACCCAGCGGCCCCGGTAGTGCTCGCCGCTGACCTGGCCGCTGGCCATCGCCTGACGCAGCAGCGGCGCCAGCTTGAACGCGCCGGGCTGACAGCCTTTGAACAGCGCGGGGTCGAGCAGCGAAATGCCGCTGAAGGTCAAGGTGCCCGGAGCGCCGTCGCCATCGACCACTTGCCCGGCATCCAGGCGGAAATCCCCTCGCCCGTGGTGCCCAGGGTTGTCGACCAGCACCAGGTGGGCCAGCCCTTGCGGTGGACTGCGCAGGCCGGCGAAATCGAAGTCGGTCCAGATATCACCGTTGACCAGCAAAAATGGCGCGTCACCCAGCAGTGGCAGGGCCTTGAAGATCCCACCGCCGGTTTCCAGCGGCTCGCCCTCCGGCGAGTAATGGATCGTCAGGCCGAAACGGCTGCCATCACCCAGGTGGTCCTCGATCTGCTGGCCCAGCCAGGCATGGTTGATCACCACCTCGGTGAACCCCGCCCGCGCCAGGGCTCGCAGGTGGTACTCGATCAGCGGCTGGCCAGCCACCGGCACCAAGGGTTTGGGGGTATGCAGGGTCAGCGGGCGCATGCGCTCGCCCTTGCCCGCCGCCAGGATCATCGCCTTCATTTATTTCGCCTCGCCTTTGAGGCTGGCAATCAGCTGGCCCAGCTCTGCCAGCTCCGGACGGCGCGAGATCACTTCCTCTATATAGGCAAAGAAGCGCGGCACATCGGTGAGGTAACGCGGTTTGCCATCGCGGTGGCAAATACGCGCGAAAATGCCGATGACCTTGAGGTGGCGCTGCACACCCATCAGGTCGCTGGCGCGCTGGAAGGCGTCGAAATCGTCCTGCACCGGGATGCCTGCGGCGCGCGCCTTTTGCCAGTAATCGCGCAGCCAACCCTCGACACGGGCCTGGGGCCAGCTGAGGAAGGCGTCCTTGAACAGGCAGGTGATGTCATAGGTGACCGGGCCGTAGACAGCGTCCTGGAAGTCCAGCACGCCGGGGTTGGGCTCGCTGCGCATCAGGTTGCGCGGCATGTAGTCGCGGTGCACCAGCACCTTGGGTTGGGCCAGGGCACTGTCGATCAGCAACTGGCTGACCCGCTGCCAGGCCTGCTGCTGGCTGTCGTCGAGGGTCAGGCCCAGTTCGCGGCCAACGTACCACTCGGGGAACAGTTCGAGCTCGCGGCGCAGCAGGGCGACGTCGTAGCTTGGCAGGGGGGCGTCCAGCGGCAGGCGCTGAAAGGCCAGCAGGGCATCGATGGCATCGACGAACAGCGCGTCGGCATTGTCGGGGGTAATGATATCCAGATATGTCTGGCGCCCCAGGTCACTCAACAGCAGGAAGCCACGTTCCAGATCCTGGGCATGGATGACCGGTACATTTACCTGGGCACGGGCCAGCAGATGGTCGATGTCGACGAAAGGCCGGCAATTTTCCTGGGGCGGCGGTGCATCCATGACCACGAAACTGTGGCCTGCGCCTTCCCAACGGAAATAGCGGCGAAAGCTCGCATCGCTGCTGGCGGCGGTCAGGCTGGCGCTGGGTACGCTGCCCCAGGCGTTGTCTTTGAAAAGAAGATCGAGCTGCTCATCGAGCCAGACGGTCAGTTGTTGCAGGCGTGCATCGTGATCGGGCATTGCAAGGGTTCTCCGACGGCCCTAGCCGTCAAGCGGGTCATGCTTTATTATCCAGCATCTTTTTCAGACCATCGAGAGGCGTGCGGCCCCACACGCGGGCAGATGGCACGCAGGAAGCCCGGACTAATAAGATGGCATTGAAATCCCCCGCGTTTCGTAGAAAGTTTCCATTGCTGGTGACTGGTGGCCTTTTGGCCCTGCAACCCCTGACCACCCCCTTCGTGGTGGCGGCCGAGCAGTTCGATTGCCAAGTTTCCGCCTCTGGTGGTTGGGACTGCAAGCCCAAGACGGCAGGACAGAACCTGCCGCCACGCCCGGTGCATGCCGGTGCTGCGCTCAGCGCCGGCACGTCGGAGCAGGCCGCCGAGGTCTCTGGCGAGCAGGAGCCCAAGCCGGTGCTGGTCACCGAGAGCAAGGGCCGCGGCCTGAAGTCGCGCAGCGAAGACTACAGCCACCTGGACTGGGTCCCACGTGACCAGCTCACCCCGGCGCAGCTGGCCGAGACCGGCCCATACTGCGCTGGCGCCTATGTCGAGCCGGTTCGCCCGGGCATGAACGACACCACGCCCAAGGACGAGTCGCCCACCTACATCAACGCCAAGGTCTCCAAGTACCAGCAGGAGCAGCAGATCGCCACCCTCGCCGGTGACGTGGTCATGCGCCAGGGCAGCATGCAGGTCGAGGCCGACGAGGCCAACCTCTACCAGACCGAGAACCGCGGCGAGCTCAAGGGCAACGTCAAGATCCGCGACAACGGCACCCTGGTGGTGGGCGACGAGGCACAGATCCAGCTCGACACCGGCGAAGCCCAGGTCGAGAACGCCGAATACGTGATGCACAAGTCGAACATCCGCGGCAACGCGCTGTACGCCAAGCGCGCGGAAAACGCCATCATCCGCCTCAAGGACGGTACCTATACCACCTGTGAGCCGGGCAGCAACGCGTGGCAGCTCAAGGGCAACAACATCACCTTGAACCCCGCCACCGGCTTCGGCACCGCGACCAACGTCACCCTGCGGGTCAAGGATTTCCCGGTGTTCTACACACCGTACATCTACTTCCCGATCGACGACCGCCGCCAATCCGGCTTCCTGCCGCCGTCGTTCAGCACCAGCAGCGACACCGGCTTCATGCTGGTCACCCCGTACTACTTCAACCTGGCGCCGAACTACGACGCCACCTTGTATCCGCGCTACATGGCCAAACGCGGCTTGCTCATGGAAGGCGAATTCCGCTACCTGACCAAGTCCAGCGAAGGCCAACTCGGCGGCGCGTACCTCAATGACGAGGACAACGACCGCGAGAAGCAGACGGACTACAAGAAAGAACGCTGGATGATCAACTGGCAGCACAAGGGCGGCCTGGATGATCGCTTGCTGACCGAGGTGAACTACACCGACATCAGCGACCCGTTCTACTTCCAGGATCTCGAGACCGACCAGCTCGGTGTCGATACCAAGGACTACATCGACCAGCAAGGCGCCCTGACCTACCGTGGCAACGGTTACCAGGCACGCCTGAATGTGCATGCCTACGAGCTGGCGACCATTTCGCAGATCACCCCGTATGACAAGCTGCCGCAGGTCACCTTCAATGGCATGCTGCCGTACCACCCGGGCGGTCTCGACTTCACCTACCAGACCGAAGCGGTTCGCTTCGAGCGCGACCTGAAGGACGATTTCGTACTCAACAAAGACGGACTGCCAGACGATAGCCTCGGTATTCCCGGCCGCCGCCTGGACGAGAACGTAACCGGTATCGCGCGCGCCAACGGCACCCGACTGAACCTGGCCCCCGCCATCAGCCTGCCGATGGAAGCCGCCTACGGCTACGTCACGCCCAAGCTCAAGTACGTCTACACCAACTATGATCTCGACCTGGACGGCCAGGGCAAGGCACAAGCACTTACCCAGGCTTCGCTGCCTGGCTACGGTGACTACCGTAGCTCGCTGAGCCGCGACATTCCGGTCCTCAGCGTCGACAGCGGCTTGTACTTCGATCGCCAGACCCAACTGTTCGGCACCAACTACAACCAGACACTCGAACCACGCCTCTTCTACCTCTATGTTCCAAACGAGGGTCAGAAGGACATCCCGATCTTCGATACGTCTGAGAACACCTTCAACTACAACTCCTTGTTCCGCGACAACCGCTTCAGCGGGATCGACCGCATCGGCGACGAGAACAAGCTGTCGTTGGGCGTGACCACCCGCTGGATCGAGGAAAACGGCTTCGAGCGCCAGCGCTTCAGCATCGGCCAGGCCTACTACTTCGCCGATCGCAAGGTGCAACTGCCAGGCATCGACTACCGCACCCGCCAGGATGCCACCTCGGATGTCTCGCCATACGCACTGGAGTACGAGTACAACTTCAACCGCGACTGGCGCTTCAACTCGGACTTCAACTGGGACCCGGACAGCCGCAGCACCCGCTCGGGCAGCGCGATGTTCCACTACCAGCCTGAAGACAACCCGAACAAGGTGGTCAACCTCGGTTATCGCTATCGCAACGACCTGGTCACCTACGACTCGCTGACCGGTACCTGGAAAGTGGGCAGCGGCGACTACGGCACACCGGGCGACCCGAACTACATCAAGGACTACTACAAGATCCAGCAGCACGACTTCTCGGTCATCTGGCCGATCGTGCCACAGTGGAACGCAATCGCACGCTGGCAGCACGACTACAACCGCAACCGTACCCTGGAAGCCTTCGGCGGCTTCGAGTACGACAGCTGCTGCTGGAAGCTGCGCCTGATCAACCGCTACTGGATCGACTACGACGACTTCAGCCAGGCTATTCCCGCGAACGAAAAAGGCGACCATGGCGTCTTCCTGCAGGTCGTCCTCAAGGGCCTCGGCGGCGTAGTGGGCAGCAAGGTCGAATCGTTCCTCGACAAAGGCATTCAAGGTTACCGTACACGTGAAGACCAAGCTTATTGATCGTCTGCGCCCAGTGTTGCTGGGCGCCGCATTGCTGAGTGGCGCGGTACATGCCGCGGTACAGCCCCTGGACCGCGTCGTGGCCATCGTCGACAACGACGTCGTCATGCAAAGCCAACTGAACCAGCGCGTTCACGAAGTGCAGCAAACCATCGCCAAACGTGGCGGTGGCGTGCCGCCAACCGGCGCACTGGAGCAACAGGTGCTGGAGCGCCTGATCGTCGAGAACCTGCAATTGCAGATCGGCGAGCGCTCAGGCATTCGCATCACCGACGAAGAGCTGAACCAGGCCATCGGCACCATTGCTCAGCGCAACGGCATGTCGCTGGAGCAGTTCCGCGCAGCCCTGGCCCAGGATGGCCTGTCGTTCGATGATGCACGCGAGCAGGTCAAGCGTGAGATGATCATCAGCCGCGTGCGCCAGCGTCGTGTGGCCGAGCGTATCCAGGTGTCCGAGCAGGAAGTGAAGAACTTCCTCAACTCCGACCAGGGCAAGATGCAGATGTCGGAAGAGTACCGCCTGGCCAATATCCTGATTCCTACCCCGGAAAGCGCCAGCTCTGACGCAATCCAGGCGGCAGCCCGCCAGGCTGGTGATGTCTACCAGCAACTGCGCCAGGGTGCGGACTTCGCCCAACTGGCCATTGCCCGCTCCGCCAGCGAGAACGCCCTGGAAGGCGGCGAAATGGGCTGGCGCAGCGCCGGCCAACTGCCACCAGACTTCGCCCGGATGCTGAGCAGCATGGCGATCGGCGACGTCACCCAGCCTATCCGCATTCCCAACGGCTTTATCATCCTCAAGGTTCAGGAAAAACGCGGCGGCGAGAACAGTGTATTGCGTGACGAAGTACACGTGCGCCACATCCTGATCAAGCCCAGCGAGATCCGCAGCGAAACCGCGACCGAGCAACTGGCCGAACGCCTGTACGACCGCATCCAGAACGGCGAAGACTTCGCCACCCTGGCGAAAAGTTTCTCGGAAGACCCAGGCTCCGCGCTCAACGGCGGCGACCTGAACTGGATCGACCCCGAGAGCCTGGTGCCAGAGTTCCGCGACCAGATGGCCAACGCCCAGCAAGGCGTGGTCACCCGCCCGTTCAAGACCCAGTACGGCTGGCACGTGCTCGAAGTACTCGGCCGCCGCGCGACCGACAGCACCGAGCAAGCGCGCGAGCAGCAGGCACTGAGCACGCTGCGCAACCGCAAGTACGACGAAGAGCTGCAGACCTGGCTGCGTCAGATCCGCGACGAAGCCTACGTTGAAATCAAGCTGCCTGGCGCCGACCAGGCCGCGCAGTGAAACCCCTGCGTTTCGCCGTCACTCCCGGCGAGCCGGCCGGCATAGGCCCCGACCTGTGCCTGCTGCTCGCCGAGCAGCCCCAGCCTCACTCCCTGATCGCCATCACCAGCCGTGACCTGCTCGCCGAGCGGGCCACGCAGCTGGGGCTTTCGGTCACCTTGCTACCGGTCACCCCTGACGCATGGCCCGAACAGCCCGCCGCCGCTGGCTGCCTATATGTCTGGGACACCCCCCTGACCGCCAATGTCCAGGCAGGCACACTGAACCCGGCCAACGCCGCGTTCGTGCTGAACACCCTGACCCGGGCTGGCCAAGGCTGCCTCGACGGCGACTTCGCCGGCATGATCACTGCCCCCGTGCACAAGGGTGTGATCAACGAAAGCGGTATCGCCTTCTCCGGGCATACTGAATTTCTCGCCGAGCTGACCCACACGTCACAGGTGGTAATGATGCTGGCCACCCATGGCCTGCGCGTTGCCCTGGTGACCACGCACCTGCCACTGCGCGACATTGCCGACGCCATTACCGGGGAGCGCCTGGAGCGGGTCACACGCATCCTGCATGCCGACCTGCGCGACAAGTTCGGCATCGCCCAGCCCCGCATCCTGGTGTGTGGCCTCAACCCACACGCGGGCGAAGGCGGCCACCTGGGCCGCGAAGAAATCGACATCATCGAACCTGCATTGGCGCGCCTGCGCAACGAAGGCATGGACCTGCGCGGCCCCTTGCCCGCCGATACCCTGTTTACCCCTAAATATCTGGAGCACTGCGACGCAGTGCTGGCGATGTACCACGACCAAGGCCTGCCCGTACTCAAGTACAAGGGCTTCGGCGCCGCCGTCAACGTCACCCTCGGCCTGCCGATCATCCGTACTTCGGTTGACCACGGTACGGCCCTGGACCTTGCCGGCAGCGGCAAGGTCGACACCGGCAGCCTGCGCGTCGCCTTGGAAACCGCCTACCAGATGGCCGAGAACCGACCATGAACGAGCAATACCAACACCGGGCGCGCAAGCGCTTCGGCCAGAACTTCCTGCATGACGCCGGCGTCATCGACCGCATCCTGCGCGCCATCAACGCCAAGCCCGGCGAGCACCTGCTGGAAATCGGCCCGGGCCAAGGCGCACTGACCGAGGGCCTGCTGGGCAGCGGAGCACAGCTGGACGTGGTCGAGCTGGACAAAGACCTGGTGCCGATCCTGCAGCACAAGTTCGCCGGTCGCGACAACTTCCGCCTGCATCAAGGCGATGCCCTGAAATTCGACTTCAACCAACTCGGCGTGCCAGCGCGCAGCCTCAAGGTAGTGGGCAACCTGCCCTACAACATCTCCACCCCGCTGATCTTCCACCTGCTCGATCACGCCGGGCTGATCCGCGACATGCACTTCATGTTGCAAAAGGAAGTGGTCGAGCGCATGGCCGCAGGCCCAGGCGGTGGCGATTGGGGCCGCCTGTCGATCATGGTGCAGTACCATTGCCGGGTCGAACACCTGTTCAACGTCGGCCCTGGCGCCTTCAACCCGCCACCGAAGGTCGACTCGGCAATCGTGCGCCTGGTACCCCATGAAGTCCTGCCGCATCCTGCCAAGGACCCAAGCCTGCTGGAGCGCGTCGTGCGTGAAGCGTTCAACCAGCGCCGCAAGACCTTGCGCAATACCCTCAAGGGGTTGCTGGACAGCCAGGCCATCGAGGCGGCCGGTGTCGACGGCAGCCTGCGCCCGGAACAACTGGACATGGCGGCATTCGTGCGCCTTGCGGACCAACTGGCCGCCCAGCAGGCCTGACATCACTCGCGCCACTCATTGCGGGGGCAGCTTGCAGCGCCACACTGGCGCTGCAAGCTGCCCCCGCAATGCGTTCCAACCCGCGAACACCGCTGGCCCTGCCCCCCGCCAATGACCTAGACTGCAAACGTTGCCTTCCTAAGCGTCCGTTCGTCCAAGGCCTTTGCATGTCAGATCCCCGTTACCAGATCGACGTCAGCGTCGTGACCCGTTACCTCAAAGATCAATCCGACCCCGAAAACAGTCGTTTCGCGTTCGCCTACACCATCACCGTGCAAAACAACGGCACGCTGAACGCCAAGTTGCAGTCCCGCCACTGGCTGATCACCAACGGTGATGGCGAAGTAGAGGAAGTGCGTGGCGCCGGGGTCATCGGCCAGCAACCGACCATCGAGCCGGGGAACAGCCACACCTACAGCAGCGGCGCGGTCATCGCGACCCGTGTGGGCACCATGCAAGGCAGCTACCAGATGCTCGCCGAAGACGGCAAGCGCTTCGACGCGACTATCGCCCCCTTCCGCCTGGCCGTTCCCGGGGCCCTGCACTGATGGCGGTATACGCTGTCGGCGACCTGCAGGGCTGCTTGCAACCACTCAAATGCCTGCTCGACCGGGTGCGCTTCGACCCCGCCGTCGATCGCCTGTGGCTGGTGGGCGACCTAGTCAATCGTGGCCCAGAATCCCTGGAAACCCTGCGCTACCTCTACTCGATCCGCGACTCGCTGGTCTGCGTGCTGGGCAACCACGACCTGCACCTGATGGCCGCCTGGCACAATGTCGAACGCCTGAAGAAAAGCGACACCCTGCGCGAGATCATCGAAGCGCCCGATGCCGACCAGCTGTTCGACTGGCTGCGCCAGCAAAAGCTGCTGCACTACGACGAGGCCCGCAGTGTCGCCCTGGTACACGCCGGCATTCCCCCGCAGTGGACGCTGGGCAAGGCGCTGGAGCTGGCCGCTGAGGTCGAGGAAGTGCTGCGCGACGACAGCCGCTTCAAGCTTTATTTCGATGGTATGTACGGCAACGAACCGAGCAAGTGGAGCAAGAACCTGACCGGCATCGAGCGTCTGCGGGTCATCACCAACTACTTTACCCGCATGCGCTTCTGCACCGCCGACGGCAAGCTTGACCTCAAGAGCAAGGAAGGCCTGGACAGCGCACCGAGGGGCTACAAGCCTTGGTTCGCCCACAAGGACCGCCGTGCACGCCACGTGAAGATCATCTTCGGTCACTGGGCCGCCCTTGAAGGCAAGGTCCACGAGCCCGGTGTGATCGCCCTCGACACCGGCTGCGTCTGGGGCGGTGCCATGACGCTGTACAATGTCGACAGCGGCGAATTCCACCGCTGCGACTGCGCTGAAGACGGCAGCCTACGTCCTGCAACACAACCCGCTAGAATGAACGACCAACCCTGAAGGAAACCGCACCATGAGCGAATTCAAACGCATCCCTCCCGAGCAGGCCCTGGCCCTGCGCGCGAAAGGTGCGGTCGTGGTCGATATTCGCGACCCGCAAGCCTTCGCCGCCGGCCACATCAGCGGCGCCACGCACCTGGATAACCACTCGGTCGCCGAGTTCATCCGCAACGCCGACCTCGATGCCCCCACGCTGGTCGTGTGCTACCACGGTAATTCCAGCCAGAGCGCTGCCGCCTACCTGGTCGGTCAAGGCTTCTCCGACGTCTACAGCGTCGATGGCGGCTTCGAACTGTGGCGCACTACCTACCCGGCAGAAACGGCCCAAGGCACCAGCGAATAATTTTTTCATTTTTACTGCAGCCCGCGCCCTGAGCGGGCTCGCGCCCCACCTGACGAACGGTCGGGCGCATCTTCTCGGCCTTGCGCCCTTGACCTTGCGTAGAACCAACTATCCTTAAGCCCAGGCCATCCAAAAAGGGGAGAGCCGGTACACCGGCGTGCGGGTCATCGGTAGCGTTTCTACGGGTGTTCTGGGGGGTATACAGCAATCGGCCAGCCCGGTTGCATGCCAGCATCAGCTGACTGATCCGGCGTCGGCTCCACGTATCGAGCGAGGTGACGTCATGAGCATTTTTAGCCACTTCCAACAACGTTTCGAGTCAACCCGCCAGGAAGAACTCTCGCTGCAGGAGTACCTCGAGCTGTGCAAAGAGGATCGCAGTGCCTACGCTTCGGCGGCCGAACGCCTGTTGCTGGCCATCGGCGAACCGGAGCTGATCGACACCTCAGCCAACTCCAGACTCTCGCGAATCTTCTCCAACAAGGTGATTCGCCGCTATCCGGCCTTTGCCGACTTCCATGGCATGGAAGAGTGCATCGACCAGATCGTCTCCTACTTCCGCCATGCTGCGCAGGGCCTGGAAGAGAAGAAACAGATCCTCTACCTCCTCGGCCCGGTGGGCGGCGGCAAGTCGTCCCTGGCCGAAAAGCTCAAGCAGTTGATGGAGAAGGTGCCCTTCTATGCCATCAAGGGCTCGCCGGTGTTCGAATCCCCGCTCGGCCTGTTCAACCCCGCAGAGGATGGTGAAATCCTCGAACAGGAGTACGGCATTTCCCGGCGCTATCTGAATACCATCATGTCGCCCTGGGCTACCAAACGCCTGCAGGAGTTCGGCGGCGACATCAGCAAGTTCAAGGTGGTCAAGCTCTACCCGTCCATCCTCAACCAGATCGCTATCGCCAAGACCGAACCTGGCGACGAGAACAACCAGGACATCTCGGCCCTGGTGGGCAAGGTGGATATCCGCAAGCTCGAGGAATTCCCACAGAACGACGCCGACGCCTACAGCTATTCGGGCGCGCTGTGCCGGGCCAACCAGGGCCTGATGGAATTCGTCGAGATGTTCAAGGCGCCGATCAAGGTCCTGCACCCCTTGCTCACTGCTACCCAGGAAGGTACTACAACAGCACCGAGGGCCTGGGGGCCATCCCTTATTCCGGGATCCTGCTGGCCCACTCCAACGAATCGGAATGGCACACCTTCCGCAACAACAAGAACAATGAGGCGTTCATCGACCGTATCTACATCGTCAAGGTGCCGTATTGCCTGCGGGTCAGCGATGAAATCAAGATCTACGACAAGTTGCTGATCAACAGCTCCCTGGCCAAGGCGCATTGCGCACCGGACACGCTGAAGATGCTGGCCCAGTTCACCGTACTGTCGCGCCTGAAGGAGCCAGAAAACTCCAACATCTACTCGAAGATGCGGGTGTACGACGGCGAAAACCTCAAGGACACCGACCCGAAAGCCAAGTCGATCCAGGAATACCGTGATTCGGCCGGGGTCGATGAAGGCATGAACGGCCTGTCGACACGTTTCGCCTTCAAGATCCTCTCCAAGGTGTTCAACTTCGACCCTCACGAAGTGGCCGCCAACCCGGTGCACCTGCTGTACGTGCTGGAGCAGCAGATCGAGCAGGAACAGTTCCCCGCCGAAGTGCGCGAACGCTACCTGCGCTACCTGAAAGAATACCTGGCGCCGCGCTACATCGAGTTCATCGGCAAGGAAATCCAGACCGCTTACCTGGAGTCCTACAGCGAATACGGCCAGAACATCTTCGACCGCTATGTGCTGTACGCCGACTTCTGGATTCAGGACCAGGAATACCGCGACCCGGAAACGGGAGAAATCCTCAACCGCATCGCCCTCAACGAGGAGCTGGAAAAGATCGAGAAACCGGCCGGCATCAGCAACCCGAAAGATTTCCGCAACGAGATCGTCAACTTCGTGCTGCGCGCTCGCGCCAACAACAACGGCAAGAACCCCAGCTGGCTCAGTTACGAGAAGCTGCGGGTGGTGATCGAGAAGAAAATGTTCTCCAACACCGAAGACCTGCTGCCGGTCATCAGCTTCAATGCCAAGGCCAGCAAGGAGGACCAACAGAAACACAACGACTTCGTCACCCGGATGGTGGAGCGTGGCTACACCGACAAGCAGGTGCGCCTGTTGTCGGAATGGTACCTGCGGGTCAGGAAATCGCAATAAGCGGCAAGCTACAAGCCGCACGCTGCAAGTTGCTCGGCGCAGGGCTCGTTCCTGCGCTACAGCCTGCAGCAGCGGTGGCTGCTCTTTCTTGCAGCTTTGAGCTTGCGCTTGCAGCTGCACCCAGTCACCGGAGGGCCCATGAGCTACGTAATCGACCGACGCCTGAACGGCAAGAACAAGAGCACGGTCAACCGCCAGCGTTTCCTGCGGCGGTACCGTGACCACATCAAGAAAGCCGTCGAAGAGGCCGTGAGCCGCCGCTCCATCATGGACATGGAGCACGGCGAACAGATCAGCATCCCGGGCCGCGATATCGACGAGCCGGTGCTGCACCATGGTCGTGGCGGCAAGCAGACCATCGTCCACCCGGGCAACAAGGAATTCACCGCTGGCGAACACATTGCACGCCCCCAGGGCGGCGGCGGTGGCGGCGGCCGTGGCAAGGCCGGTAACTCCGGCGACGGCATGGACGACTTCGTCTTCCAGATCACCCAGGAAGAATTCCTCGAATTCATGTTCGAGGACCTCGAGCTACCCAACCTGGTGAAACGCCACCTCACCGGCGCCGACACCTTCAAGACGGTGCGGGCGGGCATCGCCAACGAGGGCAACCCGTCGCGCATCAATATCGTGCGCACCTTGCGCTCGGCCCACGCCAGGCGCATCGCCCTGACCGGCAGCAGCCGCGGCCTGCTGCGCGAAGCGCAAAAAGAGCTGGCGCGGTTGAAGGTCGAGGAGCCCGACAACTTCACCGACATTCAAGCGGTAGAGGCGGAAATCGATCGGCTGAAGGCACGCATCAACCGCCTGCCCTTCCTCGATACCTTCGACCTCAAGTACAACCTGCTGGTCAAACAGCCCAACCCCAGCTCCAAGGCGGTGATGTTCTGCCTGATGGACGTTTCCGGGTCCATGACCCAGGCCACCAAGGACATCGCCAAGCGCTTCTTCATCCTCCTGTACTTGTTCCTCAAGCGTAATTACGACCGCATCGAGGTGGTGTTCATCCGCCACCACACCAGTGCCCGCGAGGTTGACGAGGAAGAGTTCTTCTATTCCCGGGAAACCGGCGGCACCATCGTTTCCAGCGCGCTCAAGATGATGCAGGAGATCATGAGCGAGCGTTACCCTGCCAGTGACTGGAACATCTATGCCGCCCAGGCCTCGGACGGCGACAACTGGAACGACGACTCGCCGATCTGTCGCGACATCCTGACCAAGCAGATCATGCCGCATGTGCAGTACTACACTTACGTCGAGATCACCCCCCGCGAGCATCAGGCGCTGTGGTACGAATACGAGCGCATCGGCGAAGCGTTCCCCGACACCTTTGCCCAGCAACAGTTGGTATCGGCCGGCGACATCTACCCGGTCTTCCGTGAACTCTTCCAGCGCAGGTTAGCCACATGACCGCCAGAGCACAGAGACGCCAACCCATTTCCACTGGCTCCGAATGGACCTTCGAGCTGATCCAGACCTACGACCGGGAAATCAGCCGCCTGGCCGAGCGCTACGCCCTGGACACCTACCCCAACCAGATCGAAGTCATCACTGCCGAACAGATGATGGACGCCTACGCCTCGGTCGGCATGCCCCTGGGTTACCACCACTGGTCCTATGGCAAGCAGTTCCTTAGCACCGAAAAATCCTACAGCCGCGGGCAGATGGGCCTGGCCTACGAAATCGTCATCAACTCCGACCCCTGCATCGCCTACCTGATGGAGGAAAACACCATCTGCATGCAGGCCCTGGTGATCGCCCACGCGTGCTATGGGCATAACAGCTTCTTCAAGGGTAATTACCTGTTCCGTACCTGGACCGACGCCAGCTCGATCATCGACTACCTGGTGTTCGCCAAGCAGTACATCGCCCAGTGTGAGGAGCGCCATGGCATCGATGCGGTCGAGGACCTGATCGACTCCTGCCACGCCCTGATGAACTACGGCGTGGACCGCTACAAGCGGCCCTACCCGATTTCTGCAGAAGAAGAACGCCGCCGCCAGAAGGATCGCGAGGAGCACCTGCAACGGCAGATCAACGACCTCTGGCGCACCATTCCCAAGGGGGCCGAGAAAGGCAGCGAGAAGGATGGCGCCCGCTTCCCCGCCGAGCCACAGGAAAACATCCTGTACTTCATCGAGAAACACGCCCCGCTGCTGGAGCCCTGGCAGCGCGAAGTGGTGCGCATCGTGCGCAAGATCGCCCAGTACTTCTATCCGCAACGCCAAACCCAGGTAATGAACGAAGGTTGGGCGACGTTCTGGCACTACACCCTGATGAATGACCTGTACGACGAAGGGCTGGTCACCGACGGCTTCATGATGGAGTTCCTGCAGTCGCACACCAGCGTGGTGTTCCAACCGGGCTTCGACAGCCCCTACTACAGCGGCATCAACCCCTACGCCTTGGGGTTCGCCATGTACACCGACATTCGCCGCATGTGCGAGCACCCTACAGAGGAAGATCGCCGCTGGTTCCCCGAAATTGCCGGCAGTGACTGGCTCTCTACCGTGAAGTTCGCCATGAGCAGCTTCAAGGACGAAAGCTTCATCCTGCAATACCTGTCACCCAAGGTGATCCGCGACCTCAAGCTGTTCAGCATTCTCGACGATGACCAACGCGACGACCTGCTGGTACCGGCCATCCACGACGAAGCCGGTTACCGCGTCATTCGCGAGCAACTGGCTGCGCAGTACAACCTGGGCAACCGCGAACCCAACGTGCAGATCTGGAGCATCGACCGCCGCGGCGACCGCTCGCTGACCCTGCGCCACCAACAGCACAATCGCAAACCACTGGGTGACTCCACCGAAGAGGTGCTCAAGCACCTGCATCGCCTGTGGGGCTTCGATATTCACCTGGAAACCGTTCAAGGCGAACAGGTGATGAAAACCCACCACATGCCGCCCCGCGGCGAACATGGCGAGGCCGGCGACTACGGCCGCATGGACCTCGCCGTGATCCATCACCTCTGAGGCCCACGCCTTCCATGCTGCCGACAGGGTATTCTGTCGGCAGTAATGGAGGCTCCACATGCAAATCTACAAAGTCGGCGGCGCAGTACGCGACCGCCTGCTCGGCCGTCCGGTCAGCGATATTGACTGGCTGGTGGTCGGCGCCACTGTCGAACAGATGCAGGCCCAGGGCTTTCGCCCAGTCGGCGCCGATTTCCCGGTGTTCATCCACCCCACTAGCGGCGAGGAATACGCCCTGGCCCGCACCGAGCGCAAGAGCGGCCGCGGCTACGGCGGGTTCACCTTCCATGCCAGCCCCGAAGTCACGCTGGAAGAAGACCTGATCCGCCGCGACCTCACCATCAACGCCATGGCCGAAGACGAGCACGGCGCTCTGTGCGACCCCTACGGCGGCAAGGCCGACCTCGAACAACGCGTGCTACGCCATGTTTCCCCGGCATTCGCCGAAGACCCCCTGCGTGTGCTGCGCGTTGCCCGCTTCGCCGCACGCTATGCGCCACTGGGCTTTCATGTGGCCGAAGAAACGCTGGCGTTGATGCGCCAGATCAGCGCCTCGGGGGAGCTGCTGGCGTTGACCGCTGAACGTAGCTGGAAAGAAATAGAGCGCGCGCTGATGGAAGATCAACCACAGGTGTTCATCCAGGTACTTCGCGACTGCGACGCACTGCAGGCACTGATGCCCGAACTGGATGCGCTGTTCAGCACGTCGCAAGACGCGGGGGCCCCTCCCCTGGCGGCACTGGAACAGGCTGCCCGGCACCATCAGCCACTGCATGTCCGCTGGGCCTGCCTGCTGCTCGGCCTGCACGACCTCAAGGCAATAAAGGCACTCAACCAGCGCTTCAAGGCCCCACGGGAATGCCAGGAGATGGCCCTGTTGGCAGGTGAGTTCAAGGAGCAGAGCCATCGCGCCCAGGCTCTACAGCCTGTGCAGTTGCTCGAACTGCTGCAAAAATTCGACATCTATCGTCGGCCACAGCGTTTCGAAGACTTCATCGCCGTCTGCGAGATGCACAGCCAGGGCCACGCTTATCCACAGGCAGGCTATCTGCGTGGCGCAGCAGCGGCAGCGAGGGCCGTGGACGTGCAGCCACTGGTGGCACGCGGGCTGGGAGGCCAAGCACTGGGCGAGGCCCTGAAGGCAGAGCGCCTGCTGGCGCTGGAGGCGTATCGACAAGGCAGCGCGTGAGCCGCGCAGCAGCGCACCGGTATTGCGCTAGATCGGCGTCAGTTGCAGCCCACGCCACTCGAACGGGACCGGCGCCAACACCTGCTCGATATTGGCCTCCTGCCACAGTTGCGCAATCGGCTTGCCTTCGCCCGGGTGTACCAGGCTGGGTGCCAACAGTGACAGAGGCCAGAGCACGAACGCATTCTTCAGGATCTCGGCCCTTGGCAGCACCAGGCCGTTGAACGTGCCATTCAGGTCGTCATACATCAACACATCGATGTCCAGCGGCAGGCCTTTGCGTTCTGGCGCGTAGCGACCGTTTTCGGCCTCGATGAACTTCAGTCGGCGGTCCAGCTCCAGCAGCGGCAAATCGGTCTGTCCAGTGACCACCAGGTTGTAGAACGGACCACTCTTGATGCCTACCGCCTGACTCTCGAACACCGCTGAGCAACGCATGTCGCTGAGCAGGCTGGCCAGCGCGTCGAGCCCGGCGCACAGGTATTTCTCGCGCTCGATATTGCTGCCCAGGCCCAGGTAAACCGTACTCAAAGACATCCGCGCTCGATCTCCACGCCCACACCACCACGCGCCTCTGGCACTGCACCTGGCTTGGTCAGTTTCAAACGCATCCAGGGTATGCCGAAGTCCGCCATCAATTTCGCCACCAGCCGCTCGGCGAACGTTTCCACCAGCTCGAAGCGCGAGTCCTTGGCAAAGGCCAGGATGTGGGCCGTGACCGTGGCGTAGTCCAGTGCAAGGCTCAAATCGTCACCTGCGGCCGCCGGGCGGTTATCCCAGGCGAAACTCAGGTCCAGGCGCAGGCACTGGCAGATATTTCGCTCCCAGTCATAGGCGCCGATGACGGTCTCGACTTCCAGGCCTTCGATGAACACTCTGTCCAAGCACTTCTCTCCACAGCACGACAAGGGCGACGGGCGCCGTTAGAATCAGGGCATCCTCGCCCGGAATAGTTCGCATGTTTTGGTTACTGGCGATGCTCGCCTACCTGCTCGGGTCCGTGTCCTTCGCAATCGTGCTGAGCCGCCTCAGTGGCAGCCCCGACCCGCGCTCCAGCGGTTCGGGTAATGCTGGCGCGACCAACATGCTACGCCTGGCGGGCCGCAAGCTGGCGATCCTGACCTTGCTGGGCGACCTGTGCAAGGGCTTGCTGCCGGTGCTGCTGGCCAGCCTGGCTGGCCTCAGCCTGCAAGAGCAAGCCTGGGTCGGCCTGTGCGCAGTAATCGGCCACCTGTTTCCGCTGTACTTCCACTTCCAGGGTGGCAAAGGTGTCGCAACCGCCGCCGGCATGCTCATGGGGCTGTACTTTCCGGCGGCACTGCTGGCCATTGGCGCGTGGCTGCTGACCTTCTACCTCACCCGTACCAGCTCCTTGGCGGCACTGATCGCCACCCCGCTGACGCTGCCATTGCTGGCCTGGCGCGAGCCGGCAGCGTTGCTGCCGATGACAGCCCTCACGCTGTTGATCGTCTGGCGACATCGCCGCAATCTACGCGACCTGTTTGCCGGACGCGAAAGACATTTCTGATTCTTGCAGGCGAAACACCTTCAACTTCACAGCGGTGGCAACTGCTCCATCGGCCAACGTGCCTGCACGCTGATCGCCAGGTCCTGCTTCTGTCCAGCCAGCAGGCGCTGGCACCCGGCATAGGCGATCATCGCGCCATTGTCGGTACAGAACTTCGGCCTTGCGTAATAAACGTTGCCATTGATGCTTGCGAGCATGTCTTCCAGGGACGCGCGCAGCGCCTTGTTGGCACTCACGCCACCGGCGATGACCAGGCGCTTGAGGCCGGTCTGCTTGAGGGCACGCTTGCACTTGATGGTCAAAGTCTCCACCACTGCCTGCTGGAATGCCAGGGACAGGTCGCAACGGGTTTGCTCGTTGTCGTCCCCGGCATCGCGACGCTGCTGCCAGGTGTTCAGGGCGAAGGTCTTCAGGCCGCTGAAGCTGAACTCAAGGCCTGGGCGATCGGTCATCGGCCGCGGGAACACGAAACGCCCCGGCACGCCCTGTTCAGCCAGGCGCGCGATCTCCGGGCCACCAGGGTAGTTGAGGCCGATCAGCTTGGCAGTCTTGTCGAAGGCCTCGCCAGCAGCGTCATCCAGGCTTTCGCCGAGCAACTGGTACTGGCCGATGCCATCGACCCGCACCAGCTGGGTGTGACCACCGGAAACCAGCAAGGCGACGAACGGAAACTCCGGTGGCCGCTCTTCCAGCATGGGCGCCAACAAGTGGCCTTCCATATGGTGCACGCCGATTGCCGGAACATCCCAGGCGAACGCCAGCGCCTGGGCGCAGGATGCGCCTACCAGCAGCGCGCCCACCAGGCCTGGGCCGGCGGTGTAGGCAATGGCGTCGATATCGCCGGCAACACAGCCGGCTTCATCCAGCACTTCGCGGATCAACGGCAGCATGCGCTTGACGTGATCGCGCGAGGCGAGCTCGGGCACCACACCGCCGTAGACGCGGTGCAGGTCGATCTGGCTGAACAGCGCATCGGCCAACAGGCCGCGCTCGCTGTCATATAATGCGACGCCAGTTTCGTCGCAGGATGTTTCCAATCCCAGTACTAGCATGGGTCCGTGCCTTGTGGAGGCTGAATTCGAAGCCGCGCATGATAGTCCCCGTGCCGAGTGCCGACCAGCGGTTTTCGATCAGAGGCTTTGCATTCCGGCGAGCTAAGGGTTAACATCCGCAACCCTTGAAAACCGACGTTCTCCAGCACACCTTATGTTTTGCCAGGAGCACGTCTACCCCGGTAATGAATTAAGGTAGCCCTGGATGCCAGCCGTCAAAGTTAAAGAGAACGAACCCTTCGACGTAGCTCTGCGTCGTTTCAAGCGCTCCTGCGAAAAAGCCGGTGTACTGGCTGAAGTTCGTAGCCGCGAGTTTTACGAGAAGCCGACCGCCGAGCGCAAGCGCAAAGCAGCTGCCGCTGTAAAGCGTCACGCCAAGAAAGTTCAGCGCGAACAGCGCCGCGCCGTTCGCCTGTACTAATTACAGGCGTTCTACGCAAAGCTTCTGCCCCGCCCGGCCTTGTGCCGGGCAGATGGCAGCGGTCGCTTCAAACCCTTGGCCATGCGCCTGGGGCGCCCCGGCAAAAGCCATGGGCAAGCTGCAACACTGCGTCAGAACTGGTCTTTGACCAGACGTGCACGTCTTCTCTGACGAGCCCTTCGCGGCTGCTGACGAGCACACCTTCTTCGCCACACCCTCGCGCAACAACTTCCCTCTCCACACTCGCACACGAGCGTTTAGACTTGCCAGTTGCCAGATGACGAGGCTGCCATGGCCGGGCTGATTCCCCAGAATTTCATCGATGACCTGCTCAACCGCACCGACATTGTCGACGTGGTGAGTTCGCGCATCCAGCTGAAAAAGGCCGGCAAGAACCATTCGGCCTGCTGCCCGTTCCACAAGGAGAAGACGCCGTCCTTTACCGTCAGCCCCGACAAGCAGTTCTACTACTGCTTCGGCTGCGGCGCCGGCGGCAACGCCCTGGGCTTCATCATGGACCACGACAACCTGGACTTCCCCCAGGCAGTCGAGGAACTGGCCCGCGCAGCCGGCATGGAAGTACCCCGCGAGGAAGGCCGACGCGGACAAAAGCCGCGCCAGCCCACCGATTCACCGCTGTACCCGCTGCTGGAAGCAGCAGCTGAATTCTACCGCCAGGCGCTGCGCAGCCACCCGACCCGTAAAGCGGCAGTGGAGTATCTCAAGGGCCGCGGCCTGTCCGGCGAAATCGCCAGGGACTTCGGCCTGGGCTTCGCACCACCGGGCTGGGACAACCTGTTCAAGCACCTGGGCGCCGACACCCTGCAACAGAAGGTAATGATCGACGCCGGCCTGCTGATCGAGAACGCCGAGAGCGGCAAGCGTTACGACCGCTTCCGCGACCGGGTGATGTTCCCCATCCGCGACAGCCGTGGCCGGGTCATCGCCTTCGGTGGCCGGGTGCTGGGCGACGACAAGCCCAAGTACCTGAACTCACCGGAAACCCCGGTATTCCACAAAGGCCAGGAACTCTACGGCCTGTTCGAAGCGCGCAAAAACAACCGTAACCTCGACGAGATCATCGTGGTCGAGGGCTACATGGACGTGATCGCCCTGGCCCAGCAGGGCTTGCGCAATGCCGTGGCGACCCTGGGCACGGCCACCAGCGAAGAACACCTCAAGCGCCTGTTCCGCGTGGTGCCCAGCGTCTTGTTCTGCTTCGATGGCGACCAGGCGGGCCGCAAGGCCGCATGGCGTGCCCTTGAGGCCACCCTGTCGAACCTGCAGGACGGCCGCCGCGCGCGTTTTTTGTTCCTGCCCGAAGGCGAAGACCCGGACACCCTGGTACGTGCCGAGGGCACCGATGCCTTCCAGGCCCGCATCAACCAGCATGCGCAGCCCCTGGCCGACTACTTCTTCGAGCAGCTTGGCAACGAGGCAGACCCACGCTCGCTGGAAGGCAAGGCGCACATGGCGACCCTGGCGGCACCGCTGATCGAGAAGGTCCCCGGCGCCAACCTGCGTCAACTGATGCGCAATCGGCTGCGGGAAATTACCGGGCTCGACCCGCAGCAGATGGAGCAATTGGCCCAGCAGGCGCCAGCGCCCAGCGTGCCGGACTACGACCCCGGCCTGGACTACGACGCCCTGGCCAGCTACACGCCCGACTACAGCGAACAAAGCTACGACTACGCCCCTGCTCAGCAAGAGCAACGACCATGGACGCCAAACAAGGGTGGGGGCAAGAAACAGTGGGACGGCAAGCCGTGGGACAAGAAAGGCGGCAAGCCCTGGCAGCGCGATGGCCAGCGCGGCGAGGCGCCGCCGCGGGTTCCGGCACCGGTAGAGCCACCGACCCTCTCGGCCTTGCGCACGCTGCTGCACCATCCGCTGCTGGCCGGCAAGGTGGATGACGCCAGCCACTTTGCCGACGAAGAACACGTCTACAGCCAGTTGCTGGTCGCGCTGATCGAAGCCGTGCAGAAGAATCCTCAGCTAAGCTCCATGCAGTTGATCGCACGCTGGCATGGCACCGACCAAGGCCGCCTGCTGCGGGCCCTGGCAGAGAAGGAATGGCTGATCGATGCCGATAACCTTGAACAACAGTTTTTCGACACTATAACTAGCTTGTCCGCTCGCCAGCGCGAGCGCAGCCTGGAACATCTGATGCGCAAAGCACGTCAAAGTGAATTGAGCACAGAGGAGAAATCTCAGCTACTTGCCCTGCTGAGTCGCAATGTTCCCGCACAAAACCCGACCTCATCTGGCGCGTGAGGTCCATGCTCGGGTATAATCCTCGGCTTGTTTTTTGCCCGCCAAGACCTTCAGTGGATAGGGTGTTATGTCCGGAAAAGCGCAACAGCAATCTCGTATCAAAGAGTTGATCACCCGCGGTCGTGAGCAGGGCTACCTGACTTACGCGGAGGTCAACGACCACCTGCCTGAGGATATTTCAGATCTGTGCCGGGGTGGTCGGTACGCACACCTGAATGTTGTGCTCGGCGCACAGCTGCAGGTAGCGCTCCAGACGCGCCGAGGAGTGCTCGGGGCCCTGGCCTTCGTAGCCGTGCGGCAGCAGCATGGTCAGGCCGCACAGACGACCCCACTTGTGCTCGCCACTGGTGATGAACTGGTCGATCACCACTTGCGCGCCGTTGGCGAAGTCGCCGAACTGGGCTTCCCAGATCACCAGCGCGTTCGGCGTGGTGGTGGAGTAGCCGTATTCGAAGGCCAGTACCGCTTCTTCCGAGAGGAAGGAGTCGTACAGGTCGAAGCGCGGCTGGCCCGGGAACAGGTTCTGCAGCGGCACGTAGGTGCTGGCGTCCTTCTGGTTGTGCAGCACCGCGTGACGGTGCGAGAAGGTGCCACGGCCGATGTCCTGGCCGGTCATGCGGATCGGGTGACCTTCGAACTGCAGGGTGGCGTAGGCCATGGTCTCTGCATAACCCCAGTTGATCGGCAAGCCACCGGCCTGCATCTTCTGGCGGTCTTCGTAGATCTTCGAGACCTGGCGCTGGACCACGAAGCCTTCCGGCAGCTCGAGCAGCTTGGCCGACAGGTCTTGCAGGGTCTTGAGGTCGAAGCGGGTGTCGTGACGCGCAGTCCAGGCGTGGCCCAGGTACGGACGCCAGTCGACGAACAGCTCGCGGTTCGGCTCCTTGACCAGGCTCTTGACCACGTGCAGGCCGTTGTCCAGGGCGTTGCGGTATTCGTCGACCTTGGACTGTGCGCCCTCGGCGTCGATACGACCGGCCTGGATCAGCGACTCGGCGTACAGCTCACGGGTGGTGCGCTGTTTCGAGATCTGCTGGTACATCAATGGCTGGGTGCCGTTCGGCTCGTCGGCCTCGTTGTGGCCGCGACGACGGTAGCAGACCAGGTCGATGACCACGTCACGCTTGAACTGCATGCGGTAGTCGATGGCCAGCTGGGTGACGAACAGCACCGCTTCCGGGTCATCGCCGTTCACGTGCAGGATCGGCGCCTGGATCATCTTGGCAACGTCGGTGGCGTACTCGGTGGAGCGCGCGTCCAGCGGGTTGCTGATGGTGAAGCCAACCTGGTTGTTGATCACGATGTGCACGGTACCGCCGGTCTTGAACCCGCGGGTCTGCGACATCTGGAAGGTTTCCATGACCACACCCTGGCCGGCGAATGCTGCGTCGCCGTGGATGGAGATCGGCAGAACCTTGTCACCCACGGTGTCGTTGCGACGGTCCTGACGGGCGCGCACCGAACCTTCTACCACTGGCGAGACGATTTCCAGGTGGGAGGGGTTGAACGCCATGGCCAGGTGAACTTCGCCACCGGTGGTCATCACGTTGCTGGAGAAGCCCTGGTGATACTTCACGTCACCGGAGCCCAGCTCGTTCATCTTCTTGCCTTCGAACTCGTCGAACAGCTCGCGCGGGTTCTTGCCGAAGGTGTTGACCAGCACGTTCAGACGGCCGCGGTGGGCCATGCCGATCACGACTTCCTTGGTGCCGTAGGAGCCGGAACGCTTGTCTTCCTCCAGCATCGGGATCAGGCTCTCGCCACCTTCCAGGCCGAAGCGCTTGGTGCCCGGGTACTTGGTGCCCAGGTACTTCTCCAGGCCCTCGCCCGCGGTCACGCGCTCGAGCAGGTGGGTTTGCACGTCGACGGAGAAATCAGGACGACCACGGACGCTTTCCAGGCGCTGCTGGAACCAGCTGCGCTGCTCGGAATCGACGATGTGGGTGAACTCGGCGCCGATGGTGCGACAATATGTCTTCTGCAGCGCTTCAAAGATTTCGCGTAGGCTCGCTTCCTCTTTGCCGATGAACAGGTCGCCGGCACGGAAGGTCGTATCAAGGTCGGCATTGGTCAAGCCGTAGTGATTGATCGACAGGTCTACAGGCGCAGGGCGCTGCCACAACCCCAACGGGTCGAGCGTGGCAGCCTGATGGCCGCGCATCCGATAGGCCTGGATCAGTCGCAGAACTTCAACCTGCTTCTTCTCGTGTTCACTGCTCACGCTCCCGGCGGAAACCGGTTGGGCGCGGCGCTGGTTCTTTGCCAGCAGTACGAAATGGTCGCGGATTGTAGAGTGCGATACATCGGTAGCGGTGCTGCCGTCGGCGGGCAACTTCTGGAAGTAAGTGCGCCACTCTTCTGGCACAGCGTTAGGGTCGTGCAGGTAAAGCTCGTAGAGCTCTTCCACATATGCAGCGTTACCACCTGAAAGGTGGGCGCTTTCCCACATGCGCTGCATCACGCTTTCTTGCATGCTTGGTCACCCTCGTTCGGGGACGGATCGGCAAGCGCCTCAGCACAGGTGGAAAGCCCGAAAACAGCGACTGACCACGCCACCGAGGATCCTGCAGATTTTCCGGGTACCAGCCCGGAAGCCCCTGCTGGTCTCATATCTTCATAGGTAATGAGCGCGGGCTTTTTGGGCCCTTGCTCGGGTTTACCGCAGTGCGGGCACACCACCCGCACCTCGGCTTGTTGCAGGTACAGCGTTTTGAATCAGGTGCCGCTTTGCAGCAGCATGTTACGTACATGGCCGATTGCCTTGGTCGGGTTCAGACCCTTAGGGCAAACGTTCACGCAGTTCATGATCCCGCGGCAGCGGAATACGCTGAACGGGTCATCCAGGGACGCCAGGCGCTCCTGAGTCTTGGTGTCGCGGCTGTCGGCCAGGAAACGGTAGGCCTGCAGCAGAGCGGCGGGGCCCAGGAACTTGTCCGGGTTCCACCAGAACGATGGGCAGGAGGTCGAGCAGCAAGCGCACAGGATGCACTCGTACAGACCGTCCAGCTTGTCGCGATCTTCCGGCGACTGCAGACGCTCGATGGCCGGAGCCGGCGTATCGTTCTGCAGGAACGGCTTCACCTTCTCGTACTGCTTGTAGAAGATGCTCATATCGACGACCAGGTCACGGATTACCGGCAAACCTGGCAGTGGACGCAGCACCAGCTTGTTGCCCTTGACCACGCCCGACAGCGGGGTGATGCAGGCTAGGCCGTTCTTGCCGTTCATGTTCATGCCGTCGGAACCGCACACGCCTTCACGGCAGGAGCGACGGTACGAGAAGCCCTCGTCCTTTTCCTTGATCAGCGCCAGTACGTCCAGAACCATCAGGTCCTTGCCACCGGTATCGACGTCGAACGACTCCATCTTGGGCGCCGAGTCGGTATCCGGGTTGTAACGATAAACTTCGACTTTCAACATAGCAGCCACCCTTAGTAAGTCCGGACTTTTGGTTCGAAGGCAGGAACTGTCTTCGGCGCAAAGTTGACGCCGCGCTTGGCGACGCGCTTCTCACCCGGGTAGTACAGGGTGTGGCACAGCCAGTTTTCGTCGTCACGGTCTTCGAAGTCTTCACGGGCGTGAGCGCCGCGGGACTCTTTACGGGCTTCGGCCGCAATGGCGGTAGCTTCAGCGACTTCCAGCAGGTTCTGCAGCTCCAGCGCTTCGATACGTGCGGTGTTGAAGGCCTGGGACTTGTCGTTGATCTTGACGTTGGCGATGCGGTCACGCAGGCCTGCCAGTTGCTCGATACCCTTCTGCATGTATTCGCCGGTACGGAATACACCGAAGTAGTTCTGCATGCAGCTTTGCAGTTCGCGCTTGAGGCTTGCCACGTCTTCGCCGCTGGTACGCTCGTTGAGCTTGTTCAGGCGGTTCAGGGCAACGTCGACATCGGTGTCGCTCGCGTCGCGGTATTCGACGCCATCGCTCAGGGCCTTTTCCAGGTGCAGGCCGGCGGCGCGACCGAAGACCACCAGGTCGAGCAGCGAGTTGCCGCCCAGGCGGTTGGCACCGTGAACCGATACGCACGCCACTTCACCTACGGCAAACAGACCAGGAATGATGTGGTCCTTGCCGTCGGCGTCCATGGTGATGGCCTGGCCATGGATGTTGGTGGCAACGCCGCCCATCATGTAGTGGCAGGTCGGAACGACCGGAACCGGCGCGACCACCGGGTCGACGTGGGCGAAGGTCTTGGACAGCTCGCAGATACCTGGCAGGCGGCTGTGCAGCACTTCCTCGCCCAGGTGGTCCAGCTTCAGCAGTACGTGGTCCTTGTTCGGACCCACGCCGTTGCCGGCGATGATTTCCTTGACCATGGAACGGGCGACCACGTCGCGGCCTGCCAGGTCCTTCGCGTTCGGCGCGTAACGCTCCATGAAGCGCTCGCCGTGGGCGTTGATCAGGTAGCCACCTTCACCACGGCAACCTTCGGTCACCAGCACACCGGCGCCGGCGATGCCGGTCGGGTGGAACTGCCACATCTCGATGTCCTGCACCGGCACGCCTGCACGCAGGGCCATGCCGATACCGTCGCCGGTGTTGATCAGGGCGTTGGTGGTGGAGGCGTAGATACGACCGGCACCGCCAGTGGCCAGAACGGTGGCCTTGGACTTGATGTACATGGTCTCGCCGGTTTCGATGCAGATCGCGATCACACCGACGAACGCGCCATCCTGGTTCTTCACCAGGTCGACGGCGTAGTACTCATTGAGGAAGGTGGTGCCCGCCTTCAGGTTGCCCTGGTAGAGGGTGTGCAGCAGGGCGTGGCCGGTACGGTCGGACGCCGCGCAGGTACGCGCAGCCTGGCCGCCCTTGCCGAAGTCCTTGGACTGGCCACCGAACGGACGCTGGTAGATACGGCCGGTTTCGGTACGCGAGAACGGCAGGCCCATGTGGTCCAGCTCGAAGACCGCAGCCGGGCCTTCCTGGCACATGTATTCGATAGCGTCCTGGTCACCGATGTAGTCGGAGCCCTTGACGGTGTCGTACATGTGCCAGCGCCAGTCGTCGTTCGGGTCGGCCGAAGCGATGGCGCAGGTGATGCCGCCCTGGGCGGAAACAGTGTGCGAGCGGGTCGGGAAGACCTTGGTGACTACTGCGGTCTTGTGGCCGCCTTGAGCCAGCTGCAGTGCGGCACGCATGCCTGCACCGCCGCCACCGATGATGATGGCGTCGAAGGAAATCGTTGGAATGTTAGCCATGAATCAGATACCCCAGAGAATCTGCACACCCCAGACGAAGTAAGCGAACATCGCAACGCCGCATACAGCCTGGAACAGGAAACGGATCGCAGTCGCCGACTTGCCGAACGACATCGGCGTCAGGTAGTCGGTGGCGATGGTCCACATGCCGACCCAGGCGTGAGCGCCCAGGGCAACGAGGGCCAGCAGACTGAAGATCCGCATCGCGTTATTGGAGAACAGGGCGTGCCACTGGGCGTAGTCGATGCCCGGGTTCACCACGAGGTAGCCAATCAGGAAAATGAAGTAAGCCGCGAGAACGACCGCAGAAACGCGCTGCGCCATCCAATCATAGAGGCCCGAACGCGACAGGTTCGTGACATTGGTTACCATACCCAAACTCCCGCCAGAACGATCACCACCACGGAGATGACGATCACGATTTTCGAGCCCAGCTTGCCGCCTTCCAGCGTCTCACCGATGCCCATGTCCATGATCAAGTGGCGCACACCGGCCACCAGGTGATACAGCAAGGCGGACAGCAGGCCCCAGATCACGAATTTGGCCAGCGGGCTGGTCAGGCACGCTTTGACCTCGCTAAACCCCTCTTCCGAACCCAGCGACTTGCCCAGTGCATAGAGCATGATAGCCAGACCGACGAACAGGATGACGCCGGAGATACGGTGAAGAATGGAGGTATAAGCGGTGATCGGGAGTTTGATGGTCCTTAGGTCTAGGTTTACAGGTCGTTGGCTTTTCACGGCTTTTTTCACACTGAAGAGCCCCTAGCGAACAGGGCAAGGTTGTTGGTTAGTGTACTGGTCAGGTACCCACCACCCGGGAACGGCGACCCCCAGCAGTTCGGGCTTGCAAGCCCCTGGCGGTCGGCTGCCGAGTATAGACAGTTAGGCTGCTTATGACAACGTGAAGGGCTCGCCCAAATAGCGCATTGCCTTTAGCGAACAAAAGGCGTAAACGGCCGGAAAATTCACGGAAAACCGGGGCTTGCAGAGGGTTTCAAGCAGCCTTTAGGCAAATTGACATTCGAATTTATCCCTCTATAGTGGTGCGGGCCCTGCGTGGGGGGTCTGTCTGATGATTTCAAGCATTAATAGGAGGCCACATGGCTGACAAAAAAGCGCAGTTGGTCATCGAGGGCAATGCCCCCGTAGAGCTGCCCATTTTAACCGGCACCGTTGGTCCCGATGTAATCGACGTCCGCGGGTTGGGGGCTACCGGTCACTTCACCTTCGACCCCGGCTTCATGGCGACCGCCTCGTGCGAGTCGAAGATCACCTACATTGATGGCGACAAGGGTGTACTGCTGCACCGCGGCTACCCGATCGAACAGCTCGCCGAAAAATCGGACTACCTCGAAACCTGCTACCTGCTGCTCAACGGCGAACTGCCGAATGCCGAGCAGAAGGCCCAGTTCGTCAGCACCGTGAAGAACCACACCATGGTCCACGAGCAGCTGAAGTCCTTCTTCAACGGCTTCCGCCGCGACGCTCACCCGATGGCGGTGATGTGCGGTGTGGTCGGCGCCCTGTCGGCGTTCTACCACGACTCCCTGGACATCAATAACCCGCAGCACCGCGAAATCTCCGCAGTGCGCCTGGTCGCTAAAATGCCGACCCTGGCCGCGATGGTTTACAAGTACTCCATGGGCCAGCCGATGATGTACCCGCGCAACGACCTGTCGTACGCGGAGAACTTCCTGCACATGATGTTCAACACCCCGTGCGAGATCAAACCGATCAGCCCGGTACTGGCCAAGGCAATGGACCTGCAAGAGTTCATCGATTCCACCACCCCCCTGATTCCGGTGCACGATGAAGACCGCGAGACCCAGCCAACCCTGGGCTTCCAGCGGGTGCTTCAGCGTGCCGTGTTCCATGTACAGAGTTCCGGCAAGCGCGAAGTGACCGGCGCCAACGTGCTGGTGGCGATCTTCAGCGAGCAGGAAAGCCAGGCTGTGTTCCTGCTCAAGCAGCAGAGCGTGGCCCGTATCGATGTGGTCAACTACATCGCCCATGGTATTTCCAAGGTGCCGGGCCATGGCCCGCACGGCGAGAACGACCAGGACATGCAGGACGAGGAGGGTGGCGAAGCGTCCTCCTCGAGCAACCCGCTGGATGCTTATGCCAGCAACCTGAACGAGCTGGCCCGCGCGGGGCGTATCGACCCGCTGGTCGGGCGCGAGCAGGAAGTCGAGCGCGTTGCGCAAATCCTCGCGCGCCGTCGCAAGAACAACCCGCTGCTGGTGGGTGAAGCGGGTGTCGGCAAGACCGCCATCGCCGAAGGCCTGGCCAAGCGCATCGTCGATGGGCAGGTGCCGGACTTGCTGGCCCAGAGTGTGGTCTACTCCCTCGACCTCGGCGCGCTGCTGGCGGGCACCAAGTACCGCGGCGACTTCGAGAAGCGTTTCAAGGCGCTGCTCGGCGAGCTGAAGAAGCGTCCGCAGGCGATCCTGTTCATCGACGAAATCCACACCATCATCGGTGCCGGTGCGGCTTCCGGTGGTGTCATGGATGCCTCCAACCTGCTCAAGCCATTGCTGTCTTCCGGTGACATTCGCTGCATCGGCTCCACCACCTTCCAGGAGTTCCGCGGCATCTTCGAGAAGGATCGCGCGTTGGCGCGGCGCTTCCAGAAGGTCGATGTTTCCGAGCCTTCAGTGGAGGATACCGTCGGTATCCTGCGTGGGCTGAAGGGCCGTTTCGAGAGCCATCACAACATCGAGTACAGCGATGAAGCCTTGCGCGCTGCCGCTGAGCTGGCTGCGCGCTATATCAATGACCGGCACATGCCTGACAAGGCCATTGATGTGATCGACGAGGCGGGCGCCTATCAGCGCCTGCAGCCGGAGGCCAATCGCGTCAAGCGCATCGATGTGCCGCAGGTCGAGGACATCGTTGCCAAGATCGCGCGTATTCCGCCTAAACACGTCACCAGTTCCGACAAGGAGCTGCTGCGTAACCTGGAGCGCGACCTGAAGCTGACCGTATTCGGCCAGGATCAGGCAATCGATTCGCTGGCTACGGCCATCAAGCTGTCCCGTGCAGGCCTCAAGGCGCCGGACAAGCCGGTCGGCTCGTTCCTCTTCGCTGGCCCCACCGGGGTGGGCAAGACCGAGGCGGCGCGGCAGTTGGCCAAGGCGCTGGGTGTGGAGCTTGTGCGCTTCGACATGTCCGAGTACATGGAGCGGCACACGGTCTCGCGCCTGATCGGTGCGCCTCCGGGCTACGTTGGGTTCGACCAGGGTGGCTTGTTGACAGAGGCCATCACCAAGCAGCCGCACTGCGTGTTGCTGCTCGATGAAATCGAGAAGGCCCATCCGGAAGTCTTCAACCTGCTGTTGCAGGTCATGGACCACGGTACCCTGACCGACAACAACGGGCGCAAGGCCGACTTCCGCAACGTGATCCTGATCATGACCACCAACGCCGGCGCTGAAACCGCCGCGCGGGCCTCGATCGGCTTCACCCAGCAGGATCACGCCTCGGATGCCATGGAAGTGATTCGCAAGAGCTTCACGCCGGAGTTCCGCAACCGCCTGGACACCATCATCCAGTTCGGCCGCCTGAGCCACGAAACCATCAAGAGTATCGTCGACAAGTTCCTCATCGAACTGCAGGCCCAGCTGGAAGACAAGCGTGTACTGCTGGAAGTCAGCGATGCCGCACGCGGCTGGCTGGCGACCTCGGGCTACGATGTGCAGATGGGCGCGCGGCCGATGGCGCGGCTGATCCAGGACAAGATCAAGCGGCCGTTGGCCGAAGAGATCCTGTTCGGGGAGCTGTCCGAGCACGGTGGCGTGGTGCATGTCGATTTGCGCGATGGCGAGCTGGTGTTCGACTTCGAGACTACGGCAGAGGTGGCTTGAACAAACAGGGCCGCGTTTGCGGCCCTTGTTGTCTTTGTGCATCACATAAAAAAGCCCGGCACATTGGCCGGGCTTTTTTATGGCTTGAGCTTAGCGCGCACGGTAGGTGATGCGGCCCTTGCTCAGGTCGTAGGGCGTCAGTTCGACGCGGACCTTGTCGCCAGTGAGAATACGGATGTAGTTCTTGCGCATCTTGCCGGAGATGTGCGCGGTAACGACGTGCCCGTTTTCCAACTCCACGCGGAACATGGTGTTGGGCAGGGTGTCGACGACAGTGCCTTCCATTTCGAAGCTGTCTTCTTTCGACATGCAGTAAAGCCCTCGGTATCCAGTGATGACCCGACGCGCGACTGCACCGGGCAAAAAAAGTGGCGTGGATTATGCCTGAAAATTGTGTTTCAAGCCAATGCTTTCAGTTGAGGCTGACCCAGCGCTGGTTGATCAGCAATTCGATGGGGCGGTACTGGGTCTTGTAGTTCATCTTCTTGCAGTTCTTGATCCAGTAACCGAGGTAGACAGCGTCGAGGTTCTGGCGCAGGGCTTCGGTAATCTGCCAGAGAATGGCGTAGCGACCGAGGCTGCGGCGCTCCTCGTCGGGCTCGTAGAAGGTATAGACCGCCGACAGGCCGTTGGGCAGCAGGTCACACACCGCGACGGCCAGCAAGCGGCCTTCGAGGCGGAACTCGTAGAACCAGCAGAACGGCAGGTCGCGCACCAGGAAGGTGGAGAATTGGTCGCGACTGGGGGGGTACATGTCGCCATCGGCGTGGCGCAGCTCGATATAGCGGCGGTACAGCTCGAAGTATTCTTCCTTGAACGCCGGGCGCACGGCGCTGACGGCGATGTCGGCATTGCGCTTGAGGATGCGCCGTTGCTGGCGGTTGGGGATGAAGCGCGCGGCGGGGATGCGTGCAGGCACGCAAGCATTGCAGTTCTGGCAGTGGGGGCGGTACAGGTGGTCGCCGCTGCGGCGAAAACCCATTTCCGACAGGTCGGCATACACGTGCACGTCCATCGGCTGGCTAGGGTCGAGGAACAGTGTGGTCGCCTGCTCGTCCGGCAGGTAGCTGCAGGAGTGGGGCTGAGTGGCATAGAACTTCAACCGCGCCAGCTCTGTCATGATCAACCCCTCGGTGAGACTTTGTCTTAAGTGTAAGCCAGCTCCAGAAACTCGCCTAGCGAACCCAGGTGACGTCGCAAGAGGTGTCGAGGTGACGGGTCAGGTACTCGGCAAAGCGTTCGCGGCTGATGGCGCGGGCACCGAAACTGTGCAGGTGCTGGGTTGGCATCTGGCAGTCGATCAGCTCGAACCCGGCTTGTTGCAGGTGCTGCACCAGCGTTACGAAGCCGACCTTGGAGGCGTTGTCGGCGCGGCTGAACATCGACTCGCCAAAGAACAGGCGGCCCATGGCCAGGCCATAGAGGCCGCCGACCAGCTCGCCGTCTTCACGCACCTCCACCGAGTGGGCGATGCCGCGACGGTGCAGTTCGCAGTAGGCGTTGCGCATGCTGTCGGTGATCCAGGTGCCGTCGGCGTAGTCGCGCGGTGCGGCGCAGGCGGCGATCACGGCTTCGAAGTCGGTGTCGAAACTCACATGGTAGCGGCCTTGGCGCATCAGCTTGGCCAGGGAGCGCGAGACGTGCAACTCTTGGGGGAACAGCACGGTGCGCGGGTCGGGCGACCACCACAGGATCGGCTGGCCATCCTGATACCAGGGAAAGCAGCCGTGTCGATAGGCCTGTACCAGGCGATCGGCGCTCAGGTCGCCACCCGCAGCCAGCAGACCGTTGGGGTCGTGCAAGGCTTTTTCCAGGGGCGGGAAGGTCAGTGAGTCGCGGGTCAGCCAGGTGAGCATGGTCTTCGTGCGGTGGGGGAGGGGAGAGGGCAGCATGGCGCGCGGGGGAGCGCAGGTCAACGCCTGGCCTTGTGTGGCAGGGCTTGGCGTGCCGAGGCTAAGCTCGCTCTGACGACAGATACTGCGTGGCCTGACTGCTAATAAGGCAATTTCCTACACATTCATTAACCATCCGGCACCAACCCGGACATTTGCTGTCATACCTGTGCAAAAATACAGCATAAGCCTTTGTCACAGAACAAAATGCATGCTCAAATTGCACCCATGGAAATCGCTCCTCCGTTCATACGCCATGCGGCGTACCGCCATGGCGGCAGGTGGGCAGTAATGTTAAAAGTAGTGGTTCGCCAGTCGGCGATTGGCCTGGGCCCTATTTAACGCGCAGCGAGCGCAGGAATAGACGCGTTTTGAAGAAATCCACCGCAACCCCGACCCCCTTGCCCGTGCCGTTGTGGCGCCAGCAACTGCATTATCGCCTCAAGGAAGGCGCGCTGATCGCCGTCGGTGCGCTGTGCCTGTACCTGTGGATGGCGCTGCTGACCTACGACAAGGAAGACCCCAGCTTCAGCCACACCAGCAATATTGACCAGGTGCAGAACGCCGCCGGTCGTGCCGGTGCCTATTTCGCCGACATCCTGTTCATGGTGCTCGGCTACTTCGCCTATATCTTCCCGTTGCTGCTGGCGATCAAGACTTGGCAGATCTTCCGCGAACGCCACCAGCCCTGGCAGTGGAGCGGCTGGCTGTTCTCCTGGCGGCTGATCGGCCTGGTGTTCCTGGTGTTGTCGGGTGCGGCCCTGGCGCACATCCACTTCCACCCGCCAGAGACCTTGCCGTTCTCGGCCGGTGGCGCTCTGGGCGAGAGCCTTGGCGACCTGGCGCGCAACCTGTTGAACGTGCAGGGCAGCACGCTGATGTTCATTGCCTTGTTCCTGTTCGGCCTGACCGTATTCACCGACCTGTCCTGGTTCAAGGTGATGGACCTCACCGGCAAGATCACCCTCGACCTGGTCGAGCTGGTGCAGGGTGCGGCCAACCGCTGGTGGGAGGCACGCAACGAGCGCAAGCGCCTGGTAGCGCAACTGCGCGAGGTGGACGAGCAGGTCGATGAAGTGGTCGCCCCGGTGGTGGTGGACAAACGCGAGCAGGTCAAGGCCCGCGAGCGCATCATCGAGCGCGACGAAGCGCTGACCAAGCACGTGGTGCAACGCGAAACGCAACCGGCCCCGGTGATCATGCCCACGCCGGTGAAGGCGCCTGAGCCCAGCAAGCGGGTGATGAAGGAAAAGCAGGCGCCGCTGTTCGTCGACAGCGCCGTGGAGGGCACGCTGCCGTCCATTTCCATTCTTGACCCGGCCGAACAGAAGAAGATCGAGTATTCCCCCGAATCCCTGGCCGGTGTCGGCCACTTGCTGGAAATCAAGCTCAAGGAGTTCGGCGTCGAGGTGGCGGTAGACTCGATCCACCCAGGCCCTGTGATCACCCGCTACGAGATCCAGCCTGCGGCAGGGGTCAAGGTCAGCCGTATCGCCAACCTGGCCAAGGACCTGGCGCGTTCGCTGGCGGTGACCAGCGTGCGCGTGGTGGAAGTGATTCCCGGCAAGACCACCGTGGGCATCGAGATTCCCAACGAGAACCGCCAGATGGTGCGCTTCTCCGAGGTGCTGTCCTCGTCCCAGTACGACGAAGCCAAGTCGCCGGTCGCCCTGGCCCTGGGTCACGACATCGGCGGCAAGCCGGTGATCACCGACCTGGCCAAGATGCCCCACCTGCTGGTAGCCGGTACTACCGGTTCCGGTAAGTCGGTGGGGGTGAACGCGATGATCCTGTCGATCCTCTTCAAGTCCGGCCCTGAAGACGCGCGGCTGATCATGATCGACCCGAAGATGCTCGAGCTGTCGATCTACGAAGGCATCCCGCACCTGCTGTGCCCGGTGGTCACTGACATGAAGGACGCCGCCAACGCCCTGCGTTGGAGCGTTGCGGAAATGGAGCGGCGCTACAAGCTCATGGCCGCCATGGGCGTGCGTAACCTGGCGGGCTTCAACCGCAAGATCAAGGACGCCCAGGAGGCCGGCGAGGTCATCCACGACCCGCTGTACCGCCGCGAGAGCATGGAAGACGAGCCGCCGGTGCTGAAGACCCTGCCGACCATCGTGGTGGTGGTCGACGAATTCGCCGACATGATGATGATCGTCGGCAAGAAGGTCGAAGAGCTGATCGCCCGTATCGCCCAGAAGGCGCGGGCGGCGGGTATCCACCTGATTCTCGCTACCCAGCGCCCCTCGGTAGATGTGATCACCGGCCTGATCAAGGCCAACATCCCGACCCGCATGGCGTTCCAGGTGTCGAGCAAGATCGACTCGCGGACCATCATCGACCAGGGCGGCGCCGAGCAGTTGCTCGGCCACGGTGACATGCTCTACATGCCACCGGGCACCAGCTTGCCGATCCGTGTACACGGCGCATTCGTCTCCGATGACGAAGTGCACCGCGTGGTGGAAGCCTGGAAGCTGCGTGGCGCGCCGGACTACAACGACGACATCCTCAATGGCGTCGAGGAGGCCGGCAGTGGCTTCGAGGGCGGCGGTGGCGGCGGTGGTGACGGCGACGATGCGGAAACCGATGCACTGTACGACGAAGCCGTACAGTTCGTGCTGGAGAGCCGCCGCGCCTCGATTTCGGCAGTGCAGCGCAAGCTCAAGATCGGCTACAACCGGGCTGCCCGCATGATCGAGGCGATGGAAATGGCCGGTGTGGTCACCCCGATGAACAGCAACGGTTCGCGCGAAGTGATTGCCCCCGGCGGCCCGCGCGATTGATGAAACTCCTGCTGGGCGCCAACGGCGGCGCCCGGCTTCTCTACGTTCGATGAGGATTCCCATGCGCGCGATTCGCATGCTGTTGGTTTCTGCCCTGGCTGCGGCCAGCCTGTCTGCCCATGCCGGCGAGCAGGATGTCCAGCGCCTGACCCAATTGCTGGAAAAATCCCAGACCATCACCGCCCGCTTCTCCCAGCTGACCCTGGATGCCGGTGGCACCAGCCTGCAGGAGACCAGCGGCGAGATGGCGGTCAAGCGCCCAGGCCTGTTCTACTGGCACACCGACGCGCCGCAGGAGCAGGTGGTGGTGTCCGATGGCCAGAAGGTCACCCTGTGGGACCCGGACCTGGAGCAGGCCACCGTCAAGAAGCTCGACGAGCGCCTGAGCCAGACCCCGGCGTTGCTGCTGTCCGGTGACGTATCGAAAATCAGCCAGAGCTTCGACATCGTCTCCAAGGAGCAGGGGGAAGTCATGGACTTCACCCTCAAGCCCAAGACCAAGGACACCCTGTTCGACTCGCTACGCGTGTCGTTCCGCCGCGGCCTGATCAATGACATGCAACTGATCGACGGCGTTGGCCAGCGCACGAACATCCTGTTCAACGGGGTCAAGGCCAACGAGCCGATCGCCCAGAGCAAGTTCCAGTTCAAGATCCCGGAAGGCGCTGACGTCATCCAGGAGTAACGAGAGGCACCATGGACCTGTTTCGAAGCGAACCTGTTGCCCAGCCATTGGCCGCACGCCTGCGTCCGTCCAACCTGGACGAGTACGTCGGCCAGGAGCACCTGCTGGCCCGCGGCAAGCCGCTGCGTGAGGCGCTGGAGCAGGGCGCGCTGCATTCGATGATCTTCTGGGGGCCGCCCGGGGTGGGCAAGACCACCCTGGCGCGGCTGCTGGCGCAGTTCTGCGATGCCCACTTCGAAACGGTGTCGGCGGTGCTGGCCGGGGTCTTCCCCCCTCGCACAACGCTGACAGGCCCCCGCCCCACTCCCAGGATTCGTTCG
>NZ_JBNNVR010000021.1:0-65647 GCF_050280645.1 Pseudomonas sp. NPDC089554 | reverse complement strand
GGCAAGCCCGCTCCTACAGGTTCAGTGAAGTACCTGTAGGAGCGGGCTTGCCCGCGAAGAGGTCGGTAATGTCGTACAGCAACATCTACCCACGCCGCGCCCGTGACGTCAGCAACAACGCCACGATGAACAGCCCCGCCAGCACCAACACGATGGTCGGGGCTGGTGCGCTGTCGAGGAAGAACGACAGGTACACCCCCAAAAACGCCGACCCCACCGACACCCCCGTAGCCACCCACAGCATCGCGCCGAAACGCCGGGTGAGCAGGGCTGCGATAGCGCCGGGTGAAATCAGCAGGGCAATCGCCAAAATGATGCCTGCCGCCTTCAGCGCCCCCACCACCGCCAGGGAAATCAGGCACAGCAGGCCATAGTGCAGCAGCCCCACACGCAGGCCGATGGCGCTGGCCTGCACCGGGTCGAAGGTGTGCAGCATGAAGTCCTTCCATTTCAGCGCCAGCACCCCGCTGATCAGCGCGGCAATGGCGCCCGAGAGCAGGATGTCCTCGGCGTTGGCGCCGAGAATGTCGCCGAACAGGATGTGGTCCAGGTGCACATCGGACTGGATCTTCACGTACAGCACCAACCCCAGCCCGAACATGCCCGCATACACCACGCCCATGACCGTGTCCTGCTTGATGCGGCTGTTGGCTTGCAGGTAGCCGGTACCGACCGCGCAGAACAGGCCGGCGGCAAAGGCGCCGATGGCGAACGGGATGTTGAGGATGTAGGCGATCACCACACCGGGAAACACCGCGTGGGAAATGGCGTCGCCCAGCAGCGCCCAGCCCTTGAGCACCAGGTAGCACGACAGCAGCGCCATGGGCACGGCGATGATCATGGCGATCAGCATGGCATTGACCATGAAGTCGAAGTGAAACGGCTCGAGCAGGTTCATGCGCTGGCCTCCAGCGCCTGGCGGGCGCGGCGGCGGGCGGCGAGCACGCCGTGCTTGGGTGCCCACACGAAGGCGATCAGGAACAGCGCCGTTTGCAGCACCACGATCACCCCGCCAGTGGCGCCGTCGAGGTAGTAGCTGAGGTAGGTGCCGACGAAGCAGGTGAGGCTGCCGATGGCCACGGCGATCATCAGCAGCCGTGGGAAACGGTCGCTGAGCAGGTAGGCCGTGGCGCCGGGGGTGATGACCAGGCAGATCACCAAAAACGCCCCTACGGTCTGCAAGGCGGCCACGGTGCAGGCCGACAGCAGGGTGAAGAAGGTGACCTTGAGCAGGGTAGGGTTCAGGCCGGTGAAGCGGGCGTGGTCCTCGTCGAAGAAGGTCACCATCAAGTCACGCCACTTGAGCAGCAGCACCGCCCACGACACCAGCGCAATCAGCACCAGCTGCAGGGTGTCGCCGGGGGTGATGGCGAGGATGTTGCCCAGCACGATGGTCTGGATGTTCACCGAGGTGGGCGACAGCGACACCATGAACAGGCCCAGGCCGAAGAACGAGGTGAAGATCAGCCCGATGATCACATCCTCCTTGAGCTTGCTGCGCTGGTTGAGCAACAGCATGGCCGCCGAGGCCAGGCCGCCGGCGAAGAACGCGCCGATCGAGAACGGCAGGCCGATCATGTAGGCACCGGCCACGCCCGGCACGATCGAGTGCGACAGCGCATCGCCGATCAGCGACCAGCCCTTGAGCATCAGGTAACACGACAAAAAGGCGCATACCCCGCCAACCAGCGACGACACCCACAGGGCATTGCGCATGTAGCCGTAGGCAAAGGGTTCGAGCAGCAGTTCGATCATGGCGTGCCCTCGTTGTCGGCCTCGCCCTCGCGCCGCGCCGGGATGCCATTGCGCAGGATCAACGGGCGTTCGTCATCGCTGAATACGCCCACTGGCTGACGCGTGGCCTCGCCCGGTTGCAGTAGCGCGAAGTGGCGCAATACGCCGCCGAAGGCCAGCTCCAGGTTGGCCTGGGTGAACACTTCGTCGGTGGGGCCATGGGCGAGGATGGTGCGTTTGATCAGCACCACGCGGTCGCAGAACTCTGGCACCGAGCCCAGGTTGTGGGTGGAGACCAGGATGATCCGGCCTTCTGCACGCAGCTCGCGCAGCAGGTGGATGATCTGGTCTTCGGTCTTTACGTCCACCCCGGTGAACGGCTCGTCGAGCAGAATCACGCGGCTGTCCTGGGCCAGCGAGCGGGCCAGGAATACGCGTTTTTTCTGCCCGCCGGAAAGCTCGCCGATCTGCCGTTTGCGCAGCTCGCCCAGGTCCACCCGTGCCAGTGCGTCATCCACCGCCTGGTGGTCGGCCTTGCGCGGGATGCGCAGCGGGCCCATGTGGCCGTAGCGGCCCATCATCACCACGTCCTCTACCAGCACCGGGAAATTCCAGTCCACCTCTTCGGTTTGCGGCACGTAGGCGGTGCTGTGGCGCTTGAGGGCGTCGCGGGCGGGCAGGCCGAGCACCTGGATGCTGCCGGTGGCGAGCTTCACCAGGCCCATGATGGCCTTGAACAGCGTCGACTTGCCCGAGCCGTTCACCCCCACCAGCGCGGTGATGGTGCCGGTGGGAATGTGAAAGCTCGCCGCATGCAGTGCGGTGTGACCGTTGCGGTAGGTGACGGTGGCGTTGTCGACGACGATGCCGGCCTCGGGGTTGTCCAGTGCAGGCCACTGCCTCATTGCGCAGCCCCTTGGGCCAGGCCCTTGGCGATGGTTTCGCAGGTGACGCGCAACAGGTCGAGGTAGGTAGGCACCGGGCCGTCGGCACCGCTCAGCGAGTCGACGTAGAGCACGCCGCCATAGTGAGCGTTGGTTTCGGCGGCCACCTGGCGAGCCGGTTTGTCGGAGATGGTGCTTTCACTGAACACCACAGGAATATCGTTGGCGCGCACTGTGTCGATCACCTTGCGCACCTGTTGCGGCGTGCCTTGCTGGTCGGCGTTGATCGGCCACAGGTACAGCTCCTTCAGGCCGAAGTCGCGGGCCAGGTAGGAAAACGCCCCTTCGCTGCTGACCAGCCAGCGGCGTGCTTGTGGGATGTTTTCCAGTTGTGCGCGAATGGGCGCGATTTCCGCTTCCAGGCGCGCCTTGTAGGCTTCGGCATTGCGGGTGTAGGTGGCGGCATTGGCCGGGTCGTGGCGCACCAGGGCATCGCGGATGTTATCCACATAGCGCTGTGCGTCACGCGGCGACATCCAGGCGTGCGGGTTGGGTTTGCCGCTGTAGGGGCCTTCGCCGATGCTCATCGGCTCGATGCCCTCGGACACCACCGCACTGGGCACATCCTTCAGGCGCTGGAAGAACTTCTCGAACCACAGCTCCAGGTTCAGGCCATTCCACAGCACCAGTTGCGCGCCCTGGGCGCGGCGCAGGTCGCCGGGAGTGGGGGCGTAGTTGTGGATTTCTGCACCAGGCTTGGTGATCGACTCCACCACGGCGGCATCGCCCGCCACATTGCGGGCCATGTCGGCGATGACCGTGAAGGTGGTGACTACCTTGAATTTTTCCTGGGCGCTGGCGGGCAGCGTGCACAGCAATGAAAGGGCCAGGGCGGCCAGCAGGGTGCGAGGGGCAGCGAGGTTGAACATAAGGCCTTCCAGATGCATGCAATGGCTTGCGATCGATGGGTGTTGGCTATGTTCACGGTAAGGCTAGCCGACTCTTGGTGAACGGGTGGTCGGCTTGTGTGCGGTGCAGGGCCGCACTATGACAAATACGTCTGCTGGGCACAATCCTGGGGCTTGTCCGTCGCACTGGGTGCAAACCAGCGCGGCCATGAACTCTGGTGACGACCAGTGACGTCCACGCTGGGAATCAAGCGCTCGGTCAGCACCGCCGCCTGGCCCACCGACACCGCCGTGCGGTACTTGCGGCTGTGAATGCATTCGCGGTCGCCGAACTCGCAGCGGTTCAGCTGGGTGCCGCCGCAGGGGCCATTGGCCAGGCCCTTGGGGCAGGTTTCCGGGCAGATGTAGAGTGTGTCTTGCAGGCGGCATTGGCCGCAGGTGTCGCAGCCTACCAGTGGGCGTTTGACGCTGCGCTCCACCCGGTGCAGCAGTTTCGCAGCGCCCGGGCTCGTCCACAGTGGGCGGCGCACCGCCCAGCCGAAGGCCTTGCTGAGCAGGGTGTCGCGGTTGAACAGGTGGTGGTGCGTTGCGGCGAACAGGTGGTAGCGGGCCTTTTCCTTGAGTGTCGCCTGTACCTGGCGCTGGCCTTGTTGCCAGGCATGCGCGGGTGGGTGGAAGGTCACCGGGGGTACCTCGGGCAACTGCCAGGCCGCGCTCCAGGCCACCTGCCATTGTTCCTGGTTTTCGATACGTGGCAGCCAGTGTTCCAAGGCGTGCTCCAGGGCTTCGAACTGCGCCTGCTCGTGCACCCCGGACAGGTTGATGCCGGCATAGCCGAGCAGGCGCAGGCCGATCACCTGCAAGGCCAGGCGCTGGGTGGCGCGGTCCTTGGCGTAGGCCTTGGATACCTGCGCTTCGGCTGCCAGCAGTGCGCGCATGCTGGGGCTCAGGGTGACGCCTGCGACATGCTCGAGCATCGCCGCGCGGCCCTCGGTGAGCGCCATGATGCAGGCGAGCATGGGCTTGGGGCTGTGCTGGCGCTGCATCCAGGCCATGGCCTCGCGGTATTTCTGGAAGTCGAAGCCCAGTTGCAGGATGAAGAAATCGGCGCCAGCGGCGAGTTTCTTCTCGGCCTTGAAGTACTGCGCGCCGCCTTCTTCCTCACGGTACTTGAACGGGTTGAGCGCGGCGCCCAGCAGCCAGTTGGGGCGGGCTTCGCGCACCAGCTGCAAGGCGGCCACCGACTCCAGGTAACGCACCGGGCGCTGGCCGGGGATGTGGCCGGGCAGGCGGTCGCCGGTGAGCTGCAGCAATTGCTCGAGGCCGGCGGCGTCCATGCGTGGCAGCTGCGCGAGCAGGTCCTGACGTTCGCGGTCCTTGCCGGAGAAGTGCAGCAGGGTGGGCACGGGGGTGGCGAATGTGTTGCTGGCATCCAGCGGCGACAGGTCCAGCGCGCTGCCCACGCGGTCGGCGATCGATACCGCCAGCGGCCAGCCGCACAGCTGGGTGCGGGCCATGATCGCTTCGAGGTTGGCCAAGCGCTGTGTGCCGGGTTTGGGGACGAACTCCATGACGCAGACGAAGGTGCGGTCGTGCAGTGCGTTTTTCAGCGGGGTCATGGGTGGGGTACCAAGGGTGGGCAGGGTGGCATTGTGAGGGTGATGGGTGGGGGGCGCTTGTCCGAATGCGCAGGAAAATGACTCGGATGAGACATTTCTGCGAACCGTGATCATGAAAGAAACTTGAGTTGCTCTCAAATTCTATGAGTTTGTGTCACGCGACCAGCATGTCCAGAATTCCCAGTTACGAATTTTCCATCGGAGCAGTAGGACATGGCGCTGGCACACAACCTGGGTTTCCCCCGCATCGGTCGCGACCGGGAACTGCGCGCAGCCTGCTGGCAGGGGCAGAAAGACGCGGGTATCGAGTTGCTGCCCGTGGGGGATTTCGCCTGGCGCGAACACCTCCTGACCCCTCGGTTCGACAGCGCCCACTTCGCCCCCGGCCTCACTGCCGAGCAACCGCTGGCCCTGGGCTGGGAGCAACTGCTCGCGGACGTCGAAGAAGCCAGGGCCCTGGGCCACGCAGTGAAGCCGGTGGTGATCGGCCCACTGACCCACCTGTGGCTGGGCAAGGGCCAGGGCGCGGGGCTCGAGGCGCTGGAGTGGGTCGACTGCCTGCTGGCGCAGTACGACGAAATCTTCAACCGCCTGGCAGCCCAGGGCGTTGAGTGGGTGCAGATCGACGAGCCGATCCTGGTACAGGACCTGCCGCAAGAATGGAAGAATGCCTACGAGCGCGTGTACAACATCCTGCAACGTGCGCCACTGAAGAAGTTGCTTGCCACCTATTTCGGCGGCCTGGAAGGCAACCTTGGCCTGGCCGCCAACCTGCCGGTCGATGGCCTGCATATCGACCTGGTGTGTGCCCCGCAACAGTACCCGACCACCCTCGACCGCCTGCCGGCGTACAAGGTGCTTTCGCTGGGCTTGGTCGATGGTCGTGACGGGCAGGCGTGCGACCAGGACAACGCCCTGGCCGTGCTACGCCATGCGGCCGAGCGCCTGGGTGATCGCCTGTGGGTCGCGCCGTCCTGCCCCTTGCACAGTGCCCATGAAGCGCCGCTCGACGCCCTGCAGAAGTGCCAGGAAGTGGCTGCGCTGGTCAGCGCCATCAATGCCCTGAACGTTCGACAGGCCGCCGCAGCCTGAAACGCCGCAGGGCAAGTCGTATCGCCGCACCGCCGCGTCCAGGTCAGCGTTCTCCGTCAGAACACCTGTAACGCAGTGGTGCGGCGATACGACTTGCCCCGCGACGGGGTCAAGCCCGGATCAACGCTCGATGGCCAGCGCCACGCCTTGGCCGCCGCCGATGCACAAGGTGGCCAGGCCTTTCTTGGCATCACGCTTGATCATCTCGTGCAGCAGGGTCACCAGCACACGGCAGCCGGATGCACCGATGGGGTGGCCGAGGGCGATGGCGCCGCCGTTGACGTTCACTCGCGAAGCATCCCATTCCAGGTCCTTGCCCACGGCCAGGGACTGGGCGGCGAAGGCCTCGTTGGCTTCCACCAGGTCCAGTTCGGCGAACTGCCAACCGGCCTTGCTCAGGCAGCGCTGGGTGGCAGACACCGGGCCGATGCCCATGATCGCCGGGTCAACGCCAGCGCTGGCGTAGGCTGCGATCTTGGCCAGTACCGGCAGGCCCAGGGCCTTGGCCTTCTCGACGCTCATCAGCAGTACCGCAGCGGCGCCGTCGTTCAGGCTGGAGGCGTTGCCGGCGGTGACGCTGCCGTCTTTCTTGAAGGCTGGGCGCAGTTTGCCCAGGGATTCGGCAGTGGTGCCGGGGCGCGGTTGTTCGTCGGTGTCGAACACCAGCGGCTCGCCTTTTTTCTGCGGGATGTGGATCGGGGTGATCTCATCCTTGAAGCGGCCTGCCTCGATGGCGGCCACGGCCTTGCGCTGAGACTCGGCGGCGAAGGCGTCCTGCTGTTCACGGGTGATGCCGTACTTGTCCACCAGGTTCTCGGCGGTGATGCCCATGTGGTAGTCGTTGAAGGCGTCCCACAGGCCGTCGGTGATCATGCTGTCGACCAACTGGCCGTGGCCCATGCGCTGGCCGGTGCGGGCCGACGGCAGTACGTAGGGGGCCAGGCTCATGTTCTCCTGGCCACCGGCGATCACCACCTCGGCATCGCCGCAACGAATGGCCTGGGCGGCCAGGTGCAGGGCCTTGAGGCCCGAGCCGCAGACTTTGTTCAGGGTCAGGGCCGGTACGGCATGGGGTAGGCCGGCTTTAACGGCGGCTTGGCGTGCAGGGTTCTGGCCGGCGCCAGCGGTGAGCACCTGGCCGAGGATCACCTCGTCGACTTGCGCGGGGTCAAGGCCGGTCTGTGCCAGCAGTTGCTTGATCACCGCAGCGCCCAGGTCGACGGCCGAGATGTTGGCCAGCGAGCCCTGGAAGGTGCCGATGGCGGTGCGGGTGGCGGCGACGATGGCGACTTCGTTCATTGTTGTTCTCCGAGAGGCGAGCGTTATCGCCACAGCATCCCCGCACGACGCTCATTTGAGAAGTTTGTTTTTCTTTGTGATTGATCGGGTTTATAAATGAATGGCTCAGGCTTCGGCCAGGTGTGCCAAGGGCTTGGGGGCGCAAGCCGGGAGCTGTAGGCGTACGGCGAAACCGCCGCTGGTGCGGTTGGAGCATTCCAGGGTGCCGCCCAACTGCTCGACCACCAGCGCCACGATGGCCAGGCCCAAGCCTGCGCCGTCAGGGTTGTTGGCGCTGTAGAAGCGGTCGCTCAAACGCTCCAGGTGAGCAGGGGGCACGCCTGGGCCTTGGTCGAGTACCTGGAGGGTCAGGCAGCTTTCCTGCTGGCGCAGTTCAAGGGTGATTTCGCCGCCGGGTGGGCTGAAATGCAGCGCGTTGCCGACCAGGTTCTGCAACATCACGGTAATCGCGGCAGGGTCGGCGTACAGGTGGCTGGGGCCGTCGGCATCCAGCACCAGCTCGACCTGGCGGCGCAGGGCCAGGGGCGTCAGCACGGCCAGTTCTTCGCGTGCCAGGGCATCCAGGCGCACCTGTTGGCGGGTCTGGGTCAGTGGCTCCAGGCGCGCCATGGTCAGCATCTGGCTGGCCAGGCGGGTGGCGCGGGCCACGCCATGCTCGAGGAAGGCCAGGGCCTCGTCGCGGCTGCTGTCGTCGGTGGCGCGGCGGGCATTGCTGGCGTGGATGGCCAGCACCGTCAGGGGCGTGCGCAGCTCGTGGGCGGCATCGGCGATGAAGCGGCGTTCGCGTTCGAGCAGGCGCTTGAGTTGCAGCAATTGGTGGTTGAGGGCGTGAGCCATGGGCGCCAGCTCCGGCGGTAGGCTGGCGGTGGTCAACGGCTCGAGGCTGTCGACCGGGCGGGCGCGTAGGTGGCGTGCCAGGCGTTGCAGGGGTTGCAGGCCCCAGCCGAGCAGCAGCCAGATGGCCAGGGCCAGCAGCGGGATGCCCACCAGGGCGGGAGCCAGGGCCTGGTCGGCGATGCGCTGGATCAGGTCCTGGCGCAGGTCGTCGCGCTCGCCCACCCAGATCAGCAGGCCGCGCTCGTGGTCCTCGAGCAGCACACCGCACCAGTCCTCGCCGTTGTACAGCAGGTCGTGGATGCCGGGAGCGGGCGGGGTATCCAGCTGGGGCGCGCGGGCCGAGCGCATCAGTAGCTGGCCGTCGCTGCGCCAGATCTGCACGTGCAGGTTGAGCTCGTAGGGGTGGCTGAACAGGCCGCTGCCGGTGGTGTCCATGGCCTGTTCCAGCGATGAGCGCACCGCTGCCCAGTCCTGCTCGGCGGGCATCTGCCGGAACAAGCCCTGGAGTACCCGCGCGGCCTGCACCAACTGGGCATCGTAGACGTTCTCGATTTCCCGGTGGTTGTCGCGCATGACGCTGAGCACCAGGCCTAGGCTGCCCATCAGCACCAACAGCAGGGTGGGTAGCAGGATGCGTGTACGGATGGCAGTCATGGTGTGTCCTCGATCAGGTAGCCGACCCCGCGCACCGTGCGGATCAAGCCGCTGTCGAGCTTGCGTCGCAGGTTGTGGATCAGCACTTCGAGGGTGTTGCCCGGCCCACTCTCGTGCCAGCCGTAGAGGGTGTCGGCCAGGCGCTCGCGGGTCAGCACCGTGCCCGGGCGGGCCAATAGTTGGTGCAGCAGCTGGAACTCCATGGGCGTGAGATTGACCGGTTGGCCGTGGTACAGCACTTCGTGGCGCGCCGGGTCGAGGCTGACGCCCGCCTGCTCCAGACGAGGCTGGGCGCGGCCCTGGCTGCGCCGCAGCAGGGCGCGGATGCGCGCCTTCAGTTCGTCGACGTCGAACGGTTTGACCAGGTAGTCGTCGGCGCCGGCATCCAGGCCTTCGATGCGGTCACGTGTGGCATCGCGGGCGGTGAGGATCAGCACCGGTACGTCGGCGTCGGGGCGTGCACGCAAGTCGCGCAGCAAGGCCAGGCCATCCCGGCGCGGTAGGCCGAGGTCGAGCAGGACCAGGTCGAAGCGCTCGTCGCGTAACGCGCAGCTGGCCTCCTGGCCATCGGCCAGCCAGTCCAGCGTATAGCCTTCGCCGCGCAGGGCATTGCGGATGCCCTGCGCCACGGCCCGATCGTCTTCCACCAGCAATACCCGCATGTCTGTCCCCCTGTCGAAGGCCGCATCATGGCGACCTTTGTGGCGCTTGCCAGTGGGTAAATGTAACCGCGGATGACCTGCTAAGCTGCCATTAAGCTTGGCAGCGCATCGTGCGGGTCCCTCTTCTCAACCGGAGCTCATTTGCCATGCGTATCCTCCTCGCTCTCGCCCTGATGCTGGGTAGCGCCAGCGCCTCCGCCGCCACCCAGTGCACCACCGCCGACCGCAGTACCTGGCAAGACCCGGATGCCTTCCAGGCCCAGCTCAAAGAGCAGGGCTACAAGATCAACAAGTTCAAGGTCACCAAGGGCAACTGCTACGAGATCTACGGCTTCGACAAGGATGGCCGCAAGGTCGAGATCTACCATGACCCGGTCAGCGGCAAGGCAGTGAAGACCGAAATCGAAGACTGACGCCCGTGGCCACGGTACGCCTGTGGGACCCGCTGCTGCGCGTGTGTCATTGGTCTTTCGCCCTGGTGTTCTTCGCCAACTACTTCATCAATGAAGAAGGCGAGGACTGGCACCAGTGGCTTGGCTACTACGCGGTCGGCTGCTTGCTGGTACGCCTGGTCTGGGGGTTCGTAGGGCCGCCCAGTGCGCGCTGGGCGGACTTCTGGCCCACCCCCGCGCGGCTGGCGGCTCACGCCCGGGCCTTGCTGCGTGGGCAATCCTTCCACCGTTTGGGGCACTCGCCGATCGGCGCGTTGGTGATGCTGCTGATGCTCAGCTGTATCGCCGGCCTGGGCCTGACGGGCTGGCTGTCGCAAGAGGTGGACGCCCTGTGGGGCGCCGACTGGCCGATGGACCTGCACAGCTTCCTGGCCGATGCGCTGCTGGCGCTGGTGTGCGTGCACCTGCTGGCCGCCGTGGTCGAAAGCCTGCGCCTGCGCGAGAACCTGCCGCTGTCGATGCTTACCGGACGCCGCCGCCTGCCTGACGACCACTGACCACGAGCCTTTCCCATGCTGATGTCCCTGTCTTTGCCGCGCCGAGGCACGCCCGGCGCGGCCTGGCTGCGCCTGTGCGCCCTGGCCAGCCTGAGCTGCCTGCTGTTGTTGGCCGACGATTTCATCCAGCAACTGTTCACCCCCAACAACCAGGCCGAGCTGGAAGGCGCCTGGGTGGCGGGCCTTTGGGTGTTCTGCCTGGCCTTGTGGCTATGCAACCTGCGTGTTGTGGTGGTGACGATCCTGTCGTTGTTCGCTGGCATGCAGCTGTTGCAGTTGGCCAATATCAGCTTCTTCGGCGAGCCGCTGAACGCCATCGATATCCGTGGCCTGGTGACCGAGCCGGGCGAGGTGTTCGGCGCAGCCCGGTACAGCCTGGGCGCGCACTGGACGGCAGGCCTGAGCGTCGTGTTGCCCTACGCCGCGCTGATTGCCCTGCACTGGCATTTGCCCGCACGCGTGCACCTGCCCGCCAGCCGCTGGGCGCTGGTGTTGATCGCCGTGGTGCTGCTGGCCAAGCCTTACCGCGCGACCTACCGCAACCTCGACGCGTTCGAGCCGGGGCCGTCGCGCAGTGGCCTGCATAACAGTCTGAATGCCTTCTCCGCCTGGGCCGTGCGCTTGGCCTTCAAACCCCACACGCCGCTGCCGCAAGCGCCCTTCATGCCCTACCGCCTCAGCCCGGTACCCAGCGGGGCGAAGCATGTATGGCTGGTGGTGGCCGACTCGCTGCGCAGCGAGCGCATGGGGCTGTATGGCTACGACCGGCAGACCACCCCACGCCTGGATGCCTACCTGGACGGCCACCCCAGTGCCCTGGTGCGCCCCGGTGTTTCGGCGGGAGTGGCCACCGACGTGAGCCTGCCCTACCTGCTCAACCCGATCCGCGAGCCGGGCCAGGACCACCTGCTGCGCGAGGGGCGGATCAACCTGTTCCGCTTTGCCCGCGAGGCGGGCATGCGCACGCACTGGATCTCCTCCCAGGAATCGCGACTGCTGGCGAACCTGGGCAGCCGTCACCTGGATGTGTCGATCACCCGCGAGGACCACCCGCTGCGTTTCCTCAAGCGCCAGGACCACGCGGTGCTCGACATCCTCGACCAGCAGCGTTTCGGCGCGCGCAACTTCGTCGTCCTCAACCTGCGCACCGCGCATCTGCCGTATGCGAGCAACTACCAGCACCAAGGCGCCGAAGTGCCTTGGCCAGACCAAGGGCCGCAGGCCAAGCACAATGCCTATGACAACTCGATCCACTACCTTGATGGCCTGCTCGATGAGGTGATTGCGCGTTTCGAGCGTCTGGAAGGAGAGCGCTACCTGGTGATAACCGGTGATCATGGCCAGCGCCTGGGTGAGGATGGCAAGTGGGGGCATAACGATTTGGTGCCGGAGGTCAGCGACGTGCCGGTGATCGTCATCAGCCGCGACGCTCCGGCCCAGGCCATGGAGGCCCTGGCGCCGGAGCGCTGGCTCAGCCACTACGAGATCGGCAAATGGCTGGCGGCACGGCTGGGCACGCGCATCGACAACCCCAACCTGCGCGACGGGGAGTATTTCGTGCATGGCAAGTTGCTGTTCAGCGACAACTTCATCCAGCCGGTGTGCGAGACGCCCCAGGGGTTGGTGCATTTGCTGCCGGTGCAACTGAGCCGCTGGCTGGAGGGCGGGGCGCGTGGTTGCGGTGCCTAGCCCTTATACCGCCGGGCAATGGCTGGTCACGCAGTGGATGCCCCCGCCACCCGCCGCGATGGCGTCGATGTCCAGCAGCACCACATCACGCTCCGGGTACAGCTCGGCCAGCAGTGCCCGGGCTTTTTCGTCTGCTGCGCGGTCACCGAACTGTGGGGCGATCACCGCACCATTGATGACGAAATAGTTGATGTAGCCCGCTGCGAAATCCGGGTTGTCGCGGTTGAACTTGCTCTTGCGCGGCTTGAGCGGCGGCGACACCGTGCGCACCTGCAAGGCGCGGCCATCGGCATCGGTGGCGTTCTTCAGAATCTCCAGGTGCGCCAGGGTCACCTTGTGGTCGTAGGATTCAGGATCGGTGTCGAGGTTGGCCAGCACCACGCCAGGGCGCACGAAGCGTGCGTAGAAATCCACATGCGCATCGGTGATGTCCTTGCCCTTGATGCCTGGCAACCAGATGATCTTGCGCAGCCCCAGGCGCGCCTTCAGCTCGGCCTCGACCTCGGCCTTGCTCCAGCCGGGGTTGCGGTTAGCGTTGACCCAGCAGCTTTCGGTCATCACCGCCGTGCCGTGGCCATCCACCTCGATACCGCCACCTTCGCCCACCAGTTCGCTGCGTTGGTAGGCCGCGTTGGCCCGTGTGGCAACCAGCCTTGCCAGCTTGGCATCGAAGCGGTGCTGTTGCTTGTTGCCCCAGCCGTTGAAGTTGAAATCCACCGCTGCCAGCTCGCCATCGTCGTCGACCACGAAGTTGGCGCCGATGTCGCGCATCCAGATGTCGTCCAGCTCGGTGACGATGAACGTGGTGTTGTGGCTGCCACAGTGTTCCTCGGCCAGGTCGCGTTCATCCTCGCGGCAGAAGACCGTGACTGGCTGGTAGTCGGCGATGGCCCGGGCGATACGCCCCAGCGCGGCTTGCACGTCGGCGGTGAAGTCTTCCCAGATGGCGTCCTGGGCGGCAAAAGCAAGGTAGGCGCGGGCCTGTTTCTCGCCCTCGTCGGGGATGAACCAGCGGCCCTCATCGGCGGCGCGGGCAATGCTCAGGGGCAAGCCGAGGCCGGCCACGGCGGCCAGGCCCCCGGCTACGCTGAGCTGTTGCAGGAAGGTACGGCGAGTGGGCATGGGGTCAGTCCTGTGCGGTCTTGAAGCGAGTCCAGACACGCATGCGGGCTCGCATGTCGGCCTGGGGAATGTCTTTGCCTGGGATCAACCGGGCATAGGTGGCGGCGTCGAGGTAGATGTCGGGGTTGTCGCGCATGCGTGGGTCCACGGCCGGGCGCGCCTTGGCGCTGGCGGTGGGGTAGCCGGTGAAGTTGCTGATCGCGGCCATGTTTTCCGGGCGCATGACGAAGTTGATGAAACGATAGGCGTAGTCCGGGTGGCGTGCGTCGGCGGGGATGGCCATGGTGTCCATCCACACCGTGGTGCCTTCGCGCGGCACGCGGTACTGGAAGTCGATGGCCTTGCCGGCCGCCTCGGCGGTGCGTTGGGCCTGGGTCACGTCGCCGCTGTAGCCCAGCGACAGGCAGGTGTTTTCGTTGACCAGCTCGGTCACCGGTTGCGACTGCAACTTGCGCACATACGGGCGGATGCCCTTGAGCAGCTCGCTGGCAGCGGCCAGGTCTTCGCGCTTGGCACTGCGCGGCTCGCGGCCCAGGTAATGGAGCACCACGGCGAGCACTTCATCGGGCGAGTCGATCATCGAGATGCCGCAGTCGGCGAACTTGGCCGCCAGCTCTGGCTTGAACAGCAGGTCGAGGCTGTTCAGCGGGGCATCGGGCATGCGTTGGCGGATCTTCTCGGCGTTGAAGGTCAGGCCGATGGTGCCCCAGGTGTAGGGCACCGTGGCCTGGCTGGCCTTGGGGTAGCGGTCGTGCAGTTGGCGCAAGCCAGGCTCGATATCGTCCAGTGCGTCGATGCGCGAGCGGTCGAGCGGTTGCAGGCTGCCGGCACGCACCAGGCGCTCGGCCACGGTGTCGCCGGGGAACACCAGGTCGTAGCCGCTGCGCCCGGACATCAGCTTGGCCTCAAGCACTTCGCTGCTGTCCATCACGTCGTAGATCACCGGGATGCCGGTTTCGGCGGTGAAACGCTTGAGGGTGTCTTCGGCGAAATAGTCGGCCCAGTTGTACAGGCGCAACGGCTCCTGTTCGGCGTGGGTGAGGCCTGCACAGAGGGCCAGGGCCAGGCAGGCGAGCGGTTTCGAATGACGGTTCGGCATGGTCAGGCCCTCGCGGGGTGAGGTGTGTGGCCGTCGAGGGTGAGCAGCGGCGCGTACAGGTCGGGGCGGCGATCGCGGTAGATGCCCCAGCTCAGGCGGTCCTCGCGCATGCGCGCCAGGTCCAGGTCGTGCAGCCACACGCCGCTGCTGTCGCGGTCGGCTTCGGCCAGCAATGCGCCTTTGTGGTCGCAGATGAACGACGAGCCGTAGAAGCGCATCGACAGGCTGTTGTCGCTGCCGGCCACTTCCTGACCGACGCGGTTGGCCGCGACCACCGGCAGCAGGTTGGCAGCGGCATGGCCACGCATGGCAACCTGCCAGTGGTCGCGTGAGTCCAGTTCGGCAGCGCCGGGTTCCGAGCCGATGGCAGTGGGGAACAGCAGCACCTCGGCGCCCAGCAGGGCCAGGCAACGCGCGGTTTCGGGGAACCACTGGTCCCAGCAGATGCCGATGCCCAGGCGGCCGAAGGCGGTGTCCCAGACCTTGAAGCCGGTGTCGCCGGGGCTGAAGTATTCCTTCTCCTGGTAGCCGATGGCGTTGGGGATATGCGCCTTGCGGTACAGGCCCAGCAGGCGGCCGTCGGCGTCGGCCACGGTGAGGGAGTTGTAGAAGGCGTTGCCGGTGCGCTCGTAGAAGCTCAGCGGCAACACCACGCCCAGCTCCCGCGCCAGGGCGGCGAAGCGTTGCAGCAGTGGGCCGTCTGGGTACTGCTGGGCCAGCGCCTGGTGGCTGTGGCACTGCTCGATGCAGAAGTAGGGCGTAGCGAACAGCTCCTGCAACAGGATCACCTGGGCACCAAGGGCTGCGGCCTGTCGCACCAGTTGCTCGGCGCGGTCGAGGTTGCCGGGCAGGTGCCAGTCGCAGGGCATCTGCGTGGTGGCGATGCGCAAGGTGCTCATGGGCGTGCCTCCTGCAGTGGCCAGGCCGGTTGCTGTTGGGTGATGCAATGGATGCCACCGCCGCCGTGGGCGATATGGTCGATACGCACCGGCACCACTTCGCGGTCGGGGAAGGCGTGGGCCAGCTGGCGTGCGGCGGCCTGGTCGGCGTCGATGCCGTAGGCCGGCATGATCACCGCGCCGTTGGCCAGGTAGAAGTTGGTGTACGAGGCGCAGAACACGTCGGCCTCGGGGTCTACGGCGGCGCTGGCTTCATACAGGTCGAGCAGCTCGAAGCGCCGACCCCGGGCGTCAGTGGCCAGTTCCAGGGCGCGGCGGTTCTCGCGTGCCACTTCGGCGTACACCGAGCTGTGGTCGTGGGTGGCATCCACCAGCAGCACGCCGGGGCGGGCGAAGGCGCACACGCCGTCCACATGGCCGTCGGTCATGTCGCCGGTGACGTATTGCGGGTCGCCGGGCAGCCAGAGGGTCTTGCGGATGCCCAGCAGGCGGGCGAAGCAGTCTTCGAAGTCGGCCTTGGTGATGCCGGGGTTGCGGTTGGGGTTGAGCAGCACCGATTCGGTGGTGATCAACGTGCCTTCGCCATCCACATGAATGGCCCCGCCTTCATTGCACAGGGGCGTGCTGAAGCCTTCCAGGCCCAGCTGGTCGAGGATACGTCGGCCCAGGCTGCGGTCCTTGGCATGCTCGGACTTGCCACCCCAGGCATTGAAGCGCCAGCTCAGCCCGGCCACGCCCAACTGCGGGTGGCAGAGGAAGGTCGGCCCGCTGTCGCGGCACCAGCTGTCGTCCACCGCCAGCTCCACCAGCTCGATGCCTGCGCCGCACAAGGCACGGGCGCTGGCCATGGCGGACGGGTCGACCACCATCTTCACCGGCTCGAAGCGGGCGATGGCCGTGGCCACCCGGGCATAGTCGCGCTGCACATCGGCCAGCGTCACGCGCCAGCCCGCCTCCCACAGCGCCTGGTTATGCGGCCAGATCATCCAGGTGGCGGCGTGGCGGGCCCATTCGGCAGGCATGCGCCAGCCGCTGTCGTTGGACAGGTGCATATTCGAACTCCGATCTATTAGGGATTTTTATCAACGAAGCCCGCCGTCGCGGGTGTTGGTGTTCATGCTATGGCTAGGAAGGCAGGCGAACAAACGATAGATTTAGCGCACTTCTGATTAGTTGAGCTTATCGGTAATGCTAAAACACTGGCCCCCACTCAACGCCCTGCGTGGCTTCGAAGCCGCCGCGCGCCTGGGCAGCTTCCACAAGGCCGCCGAGGCCTTGAACCTCACCCAGTCGGCGATCAGCCAGCAGGTGCGCAGCCTGGAGGGCTATCTGGAACAGCCGCTGTTCCACCGCAATGGCCGCAGCGTGGCGCTGACCGACGCCGGCCACGACCTGCTGAGCACCACCCAGGCCCTGTTGCAGCAACTGGCCGTGGGCATCCGTCGGCTCGACCAGTACCGCAAGCCCAACCAACTGGTGGTCAACACCACCCCGGCCTTCGCCCGCCACTGGCTGCTGCCGCGCCTGGCGGATTTCCACCAGCGCTGCCCGGAGGTAGACCTGTGGCTGTTCACCAGCTTCGAGGCGCCGGACATGGCCAGTGAAACCATCGACCTGGCCATTCGCGACGACATCGGCGCCCAGGCCGAATGCAGCTTCAGTGTGCTGCACCAGGACCAACTGTACCCCGCCTGCCACCCGGCGCTGCCCGAGGCCGGTCGTACCACCTTGCATGGCGAGCGGGAGATGGACTGGAGCCACTGGCAGGTGGAGGGGGGCGAGGATGTGGGGCAGCAAGGCAAGGGCTTGAACTTCTCCGACCCCGGCTTGCTGCTGGATGCGGCCGCCGAAGGGCTGGGCATCGCCCTGGTCAGCCAATTGCTGGCGCAACGGATGGTCGGCGAGGGGCGCTTGCAGCCGCTGTCGGCGCAGCGGGTGCGTGGCCCGAGCTGGGCTTGCCTGGTGCATTGGGAAAGCCAGGAAGACCCGTTGGCGCGGCAGTTCCTGGAGTGGTTGCGCGGGGCGCTACCCGCCTCGGGCATTTGAATCACCCCGCGCACCCCGTAATATGTGTCGGATAACTTCCAGGGGTAGTCTCACCCTCTAATTCAAATGGAATCGCCCCTGTGGCGCTTCCCCGGCATAAACCTGACGAGGTACAGACATTGGCCATCATTCATCCCAAGGTTCGCGGTTTCATCTGCACCACGACTCACCCGAAGGGCTGCGAGCTCAACGTCCGTGACCAGATCGAAGCCACCCGCAAGCTGGGCGTGCGCGAAGATGGTCCGAAGAAGGTCCTGGTGATCGGTGCGTCCAGCGGCTACGGCCTGGCGGCGCGCATTACCGCAGCGTTCGGCTTCAAGGCCGACACCCTGGGTGTGTTCTTCGAAAAGCCCGGCACCGAGACCAAGCCCGGCACCGCCGGCTGGTACAACGCTGCCGCCTTCGACAAGTTCGCCAAGGCCGAGGGCCTGTACAGCAAGTCGATCAACGGTGATGCGTTCTCCGACGAGGCCCGCGCCAAGGTCATCGAGCTGATCAAGAATGAGATGGGCGGCAAGGTCGACCTGGTCATCTACTCCCTGGCCTCGCCGGTGCGCAAGCTGCCGCAGACCGGTGAACTGATCCGTTCCGCCCTCAAGCCGATCGGCCAGCCGTACAAGTCGACCGCCATCGACACCAACAAGGACACCATCATCGAGGCCAGCATCGAGCCGGCCACCGAGCAGGAAATCGCCGACACCGTCACCGTCATGGGCGGCCAGGACTGGCAGCTGTGGATCGACGCCCTGAGCGGCGCCGACGTGCTGGCTGACGGTGCACGCACCGTGGCGTTCAGCTACATCGGCACCGAGATCACCTGGCCGATCTACTGGCACGGCGCTCTGGGCCAGGCCAAGCAGGACCTGGACGAAACCGCCCTGCGCCTGGACAAGAAACTGGCCGGTGAAATCAAGGGTGGCGCCAACGTGGCGGTGCTCAAGTCGGTGGTCACCCAGGCCAGTTCGGCCATTCCGGTGATGCCGCTGTACCTGTCGATGGTGTTCAAGATCATGCAGGAGAAGGGCGTCCACGAAGGCACCCAGGACCAGCTCGACCGCATGTTCCGCGACCGCATGTTCCGCACCGACGGCGCCCCGGCCGAGGTGGACGAGAAGGGCCGCCTGCGCCTGGATGACTGGGAACTGCGCGACGACGTGCAGGACGCCTGCAAGGCCATGTGGCCACAGGTGACCACCGAGAACCTGTTCGAGCTGACCGACTACGCCGGTTACAAGAAGCAGTTCCTCAACCTGTTCGGTTTCGAGCGCGCTGACGTCAATTACGACGAAGATGTGGCAACCGACGTACGGTTCGACTGCGTCGAGCTGTAAGCAAGCCCTTGACCCCACGACCGTTTCCAGCGGGCGTGGGGTTCCCGCCTAGGCTTGTTAACATTTTGAAATAAATACCTTGCTGGCCCTGTGCCAGTGGGTCGTTCTATACCGCAGCTATGGCCGGGCAATTTAGTCTGTGCCGGGGAGGCAGCATGCGGGTATTGCAAAAACTACAAGAACGGCTCCGTCAGAAAGGCTTCAAGCGCACTTTCAAGACCCTCTTCGAACGCTACGTGTTCTTCCATTGGGAGTTGCTGTGGATGGAGCGCGACCTGGTCAGCCCGGTGCCGCCCTACAGCCTCAAGGAACACCCCCCAGTCACCCTCGCAACCATTACCACCGCCAATGCCGACGCGTTCGCGCGCCATTTCGGCGACCGCGTCGAAACCATGCGTGAACTGGCCGCCGAGGGCCACACCGGGCACATGTACCTGGATGAACACGGCGACGCCGTGGCGTTCATCTGGGCCAGCGTGGTCGACTACCACGACAAGCATTACTACGGCTGCACCTTCCCGGTGAAACCGGGGGAGTTTTTCGAATTCGGCGGGGAAATGACCCGTCGCTTCTTTGGCTCGGAGCTGTCCGTCACTGCCCAAGTCGACCTGTGGAACACCATGCATGCCAAGGGCTGCCACAAGGTGGTGGACGTGGTCGAGACGCACAACGTGCCGGCCATGAAGCTGCACCTGCGCATGGGCTACCACGAGCAGGGTCGGGTGATGCATGTGTATGGGCTGTTCGGGCGCTGGAAGCTGTTCCGCGAAACCCGGTATGACGGGTCGCGCTTGGAGGTGCTGCGCAAGCCTGGAGTGGCGCGGGCGTTGCCGACGACTTGAGGCCAGTACAGCCGACTAAAATTTTTGCTAGCGTGGACGGACAACAAAATCCGTCCGCCTCCCGGCGCGACGTCGCAGGGAGCATGCCATGAGCAGCCTGACCCAGCCCGCCACCGCCTTTCGCCATACCACCGCCGACGGCTACGACCTCGGCGGTTTCCAGTGGCGCCACGCAGAACCCGACACCCAGCGCCCGCTGGTGATCATCAACGCAGCCACTTCTGTGCGCTGCCGCTACTACGCCCGCTTCGCCGACTACCTATTCGCTCAGGGCTGTGACGTGCTGACCTACGACTACCGCGGTATCGGCGAGTCGCGCCCCGCGTCGATGCGTGGCTTGCAGGCTTCATGGAGCGATTGGGGGCGGCTCGACTGCGAAGCCATGTTGCAATTGGCCGAGGCGCAGTTTCCCGGCCAGCCAATCGATGTAGTGGGCCACAGTTTCGGTGGTTGGGCGGTGGGCCTGGCGCCTTCGGCGGCGAAGGTGCGACGGCTGGTGACGGTAGGGGCGCAGTTCGCTTATTGGCGTGACTACGCGGCCGACCAGCGCTGGCGCCTCGTGGCCAAATGGCATGTACTGATGCCGCTGTTGACCCGACTATTCGGCTACTTTCCCGGCAAGCGCCTGGGCTGGCTGGAAGACACCCCGGCCGGCGTGGTGCGCGACTGGAGTGCGCCCAGCGCACGCTACGAACAGCGCCCCAGTGGTCGTTTACTCGCGGCGACCCCCTTCGCCCATGTGCAGGCCGCGACCCTGGCGATCACCCTTACCGACGACCCCTTCGCCACTGTCGCTGCCACCGACCGGCTGTTGGCCTACCTGGCGCATGCCGAACCCTGCCACCAGCGCCTGGCACCCGGAGATATCGGGGTGACGGAGGTGGGGCATTTCGCATTCTTCCACGACCGTTTTCGCGAGCAACTGTGGCCGATTGCGCTTGAGTGGTTGCAGCGAGGGGCGCTGTCGGCGCAAGTGCCGGGGCAGAGGGTCAAGTGATGGAGTGGCAGTACCGGCCTCAAACCCGATAGCCGTACATCACCACCAGCAACCCCGCCAACGCACAGACGATCAACACCTCCAGCACCCCACGGCGGAACACCATCAACCCCACCGACGCCACCAGCGCGATCACCACCGCCACCCAGTCGACCGTCACGCCAAACCCATGGGGCCAGAACACGTGGTAGGCGAAGAACAGCGCCAGGTTGAGGATCACCCCCACCACCGCCGCGCTGATGGCCGTGAGCGGTGCGCTAAAGCGCAACTGATGGCGGGTGCTTTCCACCAGCGGCGCGCCGATCAGGATGAACAGGAACGACGGCAGGAAGGTGAACCAGGTAACCAGGCAAGCGCCCAGGGCGCCGGCCAGAAAGGCATGCTCTGCGCCGAATTGCGCCTGTACGTAAGCGCCCACGAAGCCGACGAACGCCACCAGCATGATCAGCGGCCCCGGGGTGCTTTCGCCCAGGGCCAGGCCGTCGATCATCTGGGTTGGGGTCAGCCAGCCGTAGTGCAGCACCGCGCCCTGGTACACGTAGGGCAGCACCGCGTAGGCCCCGCCGAAGGTCAGCAGCGCAGCCTTGGTGAAGAACCAGGCCATCTGGGTGAAGGTGGCGTCCCAGCCGAACAGCAGGGTCAGGGCTGCCATCGGCAGGCACCACAGCGCCGCGCCACAGACCAGCAGCATCAGCAGGCGTGGCCAGCGAAAACGCGTATGCGCAGGGGCTTCGCTGTCGGGTTCGGTACGCGTGGGGCTCGCCACCTCGAACAGCCGCGGGCGCCAGCGCCCACCCAGGTAGCCCAGCATCGCCGCGCCCAAGACGATCAGCGGGAACGGCAGCCCCAGGCCGAACAAGGCGACGAACGCCGCCAGGGCGATGGCCCACAGCGCACTGTTACGCAGCACCCGCGAGCCGATGCGCCAGGCCGCCTGGGCGACGATGGCGGTGATGGCCGGCTTCAGGCCGTAGAACAACCCCGCCACCAGTGGTTGCTGGCCGTAGGCGATGTACACCCAGGAAAGGCCGATAAGGATGAACAGCGAGGGCAGGATGAACAGCGTGCCAGCCAGGATGCCGCCCCAGCTGCGGTGCATCAGCCAGCCGAGGTAGGTGGCCAGTTGCTGGGCCTCGGGGCCGGGCAGCAGCATGCAGTAGTTCAGGGCGTGGAGGAAGCGCGGCTCACTGAGCCAGCGGCGGCGCTCGACGATTTCCCGGTGCATCAGGGCGATCTGCCCGGCGGGGCCGCCGAAGCCTATGAAGCCGAGCTTGAGCCAGAAAAGCAGGGCTTGGCGCAATGGAACTGAAGCAGTGTGTGGCATGCAGGCAGTTCCACTGGGTCGTGAGGAGAGGGAGGCCAGATCCGAGTCAGTTAACGCACCATCACTTAATTGGGGCCGCTGCGCGGCCCCACCGGTCTCAAGCGTTACGCACCAGTGGCTGGCCGACGAACTTCACACCTGCCAGGCCATGGCGGATCAACGCCCGGATATTGCCATGGTCACTGCCCTCAGGCGTGGCCAGCACGCTGCGGTAGTGCTCGCCGAAGGCCAGCAGGGCCTCCTCGTCGCTCAGACCTTCCAGCAGGGCCAGGCCCAGGGTCTTGCACGAGCCTTCGTTCTGCCCGGCTGCGTTTTCCACGCCGCCGTTGTTGAAAGCCTGGGGCTGGTACTGGTAATTCGCGGCAATGAACGCCAGGGTGTCGGCGAAGACGTGCTCGCCGCTGGCAAGGCTCTGGCGCAGGGTATTCAGGTCAGTCACGGGGCTTTCCTTGGTCGAACGCCGCTTGTTGCTCGGCGCTGGCTTCTTTCTGGTATTGGGCTTTCCACTCGGCGTAGGGCATGCCGTACACCGCCTCGCGGGCGTCGTCCAGGCTCAGGTCGAGCTGACGCTCGTCGGCGGCGGCCTTGTACCACTTGGACAGGCAATTGCGGCAGAAGCCGGAGAGGTTCATCAGGTCGATGTTCTGCACGTCGGTACGCTTTTGCAGGTGGTCGACCAGGCGCCGGAACGCGGCGGCTTCGAGTTCGAGCTGTTGTTGCGGGGTCATGGGCTTCTCTCAGGTCATGCGGTTCTTCAGGTGGCGGCCACCATTGATGACCACCTGGCTGCCGGTGCTGTACTGGCTGTCGAGCAGGAACATCACCGCCTCGATCAGCGGCTGGGCACCCGGTTCGAACTCCAGCAGGGCCTTTTTCAGGGTCTGCTGGCGGTAGGCCTCGTCGCCATCTTCCTTGAGGATCAGCAGGCCCGGCAGGATACCGTTGACGCGCACCTTCGGCGCGTACTTTTCGGCGAACGACAGCACCATGTTCTGCAACGCGGCCTTGGTTGCGGCATAGCCGATGTGGCTCTTGCTGCCGCGCGAGGAGGTTTCGTCGCAGATATGGATGATATCGGCCTTGTCCAGCTTGGCCAGCTGCGCGCCCAGGGCCAGGTTCAGGTGGTAGGGTGCCTCGACGTGCAGGCGGAACATGGTGTCGAGGTTGCACAGGTTGTCGTCGAGCCACAGCGAGGCGTTGTGGATGATCGCGCGCAAGCCGTCGTAGTGCTGCTTGAGGTGCTCCACCAAGGCCCGGCGGTCATCCTCCAGGCACAGGTCGGCCTGGAACTGGACGATGTTCGGGTGCGCCGCCTCGGGGCGGATGCTGCGGCTGGCGCTGACGACCGTGTGGCCAGCATTGGCCAGCGCCAGTGCCAGGGCCAGCCCGACACGCTGGCTGGCTCCGGTGATGAGGATGGGGCTGTTCATGTTCGGGCGGTCAACTTGTTCGTGCAGTGATGCCCCAGCATACCCGAACTGTTTCCCTCTTGCGTGGCTGGCCTCAGCGGCTGCGCAGGCCGCGCGGCGTGTCGTCGGCAGGGTTCAGCCAGGGAGCCAGCAAGCGGGTGGACAGCGGGATGAACCAGTAGACCATCAACGGCGTCAGGGCCAGGGTGCTGAGCAATACGCGGGGAAGTAGGTCAAGGGCTGACAGCCAGTGGCCGAACAGCAGGTTGAACAGCAGCGACACCGGGAAGAACGCCAGCCAGATGGCCGTGGCCTGCTTCCAGCGCGGCGGTTTTTGCACCGTTTCGGTGCCGAACCAGTCGTCCAGGCCCGTTACGCGGCGCTCCCTAGGGCGCTCGAACAGGCCGTCGCCGCGTTGCAGCCAGGCGCGCCGCGAGGCGGAATGCTCCCAGGCCTGCACGGTGGCTTCGTCGGTGAAGCGGAAGATGATCTGGAATTCGTCGCCATCGGCCGGTGGTGCGAGGATGCCCGAGCCCAGGTAGCCGGGGAAGTCGGTAGCCAGTTGCTCGCCTTCGTGCAGCCAGGCCAGCAGGTCCTGGAAACGGCCACGGGCGGCGCGGCGTGACACCATCAGGGTGACGGGTGGGGTAGACATCGTGTATCTCCTTACGACGGGGCTGGCGGGTAGCTGGCCCCTTTGACTTGTGCCCGGGGTGGTGGGCGACGCAGTCATCTATGCAAGAATCGGGCGCGGATTATCGCGGATAAATCGTGACCCGTCAGTGTCGGTCGACATGCGGTGACGCTGACCGATGGCACATCCCATGCGTAAAATGGCAAATCCTTACCCACGAGACAGAGTTTCCACACCTATGAATGAGTCGCTTGCCGCCTCTGGGGCCGAGGACAACCTGGCCCACCAGGAGCTGTTTCCGATCCGTGAGGTGGCCCGGCTGACGGGCGTCAACCCGGTGACCCTGCGCGCCTGGGAGCGCCGCTATGGGCTGATCCAGCCGACCCGTACCGACAGCGGTCATCGCCTGTACTCCCAGGCCGATATCGACACCATCGCCTGTATCCTCGGCTGGCTGCGTCGTGGCGTGGCCGTGAGCAAGGTCGGAGGCATCCTGGCTCGCAGCCAGGCCCGCGACGGTTGGACGACCGGCAGCCTCGATGCCCAGGCGAGCTTGCAGGCGCAAGTACGCGAGGCAACGCAGGCGTTCGACAGCCAGGCCCTGGAGCGGTTGTTCGAGCAATTGTTCACCAGCCACCCGCCAGAGCAGGTGCTGGGCGAGGTGTTCATGCCGGTATGGGAGGCCCTGCGCCTCGACCAGGACGGTTATGGCCAGGTCAGTGAGTGGCTGTTCCTCGACCAGTTCCTGCGCGGGCACGTGCTGCAGCGCTTGCTAAGGCTGCGCGAGCCGAAATCGCGGCGCGTGCTGCTGGCGCCCCTGGCTCCTGAATGCAGCGAGCTGGAGTTGCTGGCCGCAGGCTTGGTGCTCGGGTGCGAGGAAATGGCTGTGACGGTACTCGCGCCTCAGCAGCCGTTCGCCGAGCTGGCGCTGGTGTGCGAGCGCGTGCGCCCCGACGCGCTGGTGCTGTTCGCCAACCAGCGGCCGGCGTCAGACCTTGCGCGGCGCCTGGCGCGCCTGACGTTGACAGTGAAATGCCCGGTGTTGGTGGCCGGGGAGGCCGCGCACATGGCCTACGACAGCCTCGAGGGCGGGCCGGTGGCCTGCCTGGGGGCGCAAGGTGGGGAGATGCGTCGGCGTCTGCGCCAGTACCTGGCCGGTCAGCTCGATACCTGAGTGTGCAGTTCCGGGTGCGCCCGGCGGTGGGCCTGGAGGATGTATTCGCGCAGGCGTTCGATCTCGTCGGCTTCGCTGCGCGCCAGGTCGTAGGCCGCAAGGTCCGGGCCGATGCGCCGGCGCAGCACGCCTTGCAGGGCGATGGGCTGGATGCCGGGCGGGGCGAAGTACAGGTCGAAGTGGTTCGGCACCAGGGCGCCATTGGCGATCTGCAGCAACACCCCCTTGAACGAGATGTCGCGCACCCACAGCGAACTGGGCGTGTTGCGGGCGTCGATCAGCGGGCTTGGCTGGTCCATCGACAGCCGCCAGGGGCGCAGCTTCGGGCCATCTTCATAGATGGCAGGCGAGCCCAGTTGCAGGTGCAGGGCGTGGAACTCGTCCTCGACCAGTTGCAATGGGAAGGTGATCTGCTGGTTGTTGAACTGGGCCTGCAGGGTGACCTGCTCGTTGGCCACCAGGCGGGTGAGCAGCTGTTGCAGGCGCCGGTCGCCATTGACCAGCAGGCTCGACATGGAATCCGCCAGGTTCAGCTGCGGTGCATGCTGCATGTTGTGGATGAAGTCCAGCTCATCCTGGGTCAGGAGGGCGTCTGCTTGCATGCTCGGGCTCGGGGGTGGCGGTGGTCTGCGGGGTTCTTCACGGCCATTGACCGTGCGAAAAGTACTTGGTTCGATGCCATTGGTCGGCTCAGGCATCGCTCAACCGCGTCCTGGCCTCGGCCAGTTCGCGTTCCAGCTCTACCTGGCGGCTCACATCCTTCTGGATGCCGATGAAGTAGGTGCGCTGCTCCGCTTCGTTGTACACCGGGGTGATCGACAGCTCGTTCCAGAACGCGCTGCCGTCCTTGCGGTAGTTGCGCAGCACCTCGCGGCAGGGCCGTCCCTCGGCCATGGCCTTGCGGATACGTCCACGGGCCAGTTGGTCGCGGTCGTCAGCCTGCAGGAAACGGCAGTCCTGGTAGAGGATGTCGTCGCGCAGATAGCCGGTCAGGCGTTCGAACGCCGGGTTGGCGTAGATCAGGATGGTGTCGTCGCCTTCCTGTTCAGCGACCACGATGCCGTCGTTGGAGGCATCGATCATGGCTTGCAGCAGCTGTGCGTTGATCATGGTCAGGCCGTTGGGTGAGAAGGGCGTGAGCCGGGCGGCCTTTTGCCACTGGTGAGTGCTAGTATCCTACGTTTTCACTCAGTTTCGGAATCTGTTCCCGATGAAAGTCGCCATTATTTCCGGTTCGGTGTATGGCACCGCCGATGAAGTCGCCCGCCATGCCGAAGCCCTGCTCAAGGCCGCAGGCTTCGAAGCCTGGCACGCTGCCCGCGCCACCCTCGACGACCTGCGCGGCTTCGCCCCCCAGGCGCTGCTGGGCGTGACCTCGACCACCGGCATGGGCGAGCTGCCCGACAGCATCATGCCGCTGTACAGCACGATTCGCGACACCCTGCCCGCCGAATGGCGCGGCCTGCCCGGGGCGGTGCTGGCCCTGGGCGACTCCAGCTACGGCGATACCTACTGCGGCGGTGGCGAGCAGCTGCGCGAGCTGTTCCTCGAGCTGGGCCTGCGCGAAGTGCAGCCGATGTTGCGCCTGGATGCCAGCGAAACCGTGACCCCTGAGGCCGATGCCGAGCCATGGCTGGCTGAGTTCGCCGCCGCGCTGCGAGGCTGAACCACGGGCGTGATGACCGTTCGTGCCGCTGACTCGCACGGTCATCAAGCTGGCTGCCAAGGCAAGTTTCGCCCTGTGAGGGCCTGACTAGACTGTGCCTCGACATAGGTGGTTCCTAGAGAGCACATGCAAGTGCCGAGGTACATGCAATGAACGCAGCCTTGCCGTCTATCTTCCTCACCCCCAACACCTGACCCGCAGGACAATACCGATGCCTTTGGCCGAAATTCCATTGTGCGTCTGGCGTACCCGGGGTCAGGCTTTTACCTTCCGGGGCCAGAGCATCCGCTACTGGACAGCAGGGCAGGGAGAGCCCTTGCTGTTGATCCATGGCTTCCCAACCGCCAGCTGGGACTGGCACTACCTGTGGGCACCGCTGGCTCAGCGTTTTCGCGTGGTAGCCTGCGACATGCTGGGTTTTGGCGACTCGGCAAAACCCCTGGACCACGACTACAGCCTGCTGGAGCAGGCTGACCTGCAACAGGCGCTGCTCGAGCACCTGCACATCGAACAGCCGGTGCACCTGCTGGCCCACGACTACGGCGGCAGCGTCGCCCAGGAACTGCTGGCGCGGCACCACGAGGGGCGCGCCGAGGTCGCCAGTTGCGCGTTCCTCAACAGTGCGCTGTTCCCGGAGAAGTGCCCACTGCTGCTGGTGCAGAAGCTGCTGCTCAGCCCTGTGGGCTGGCTGATAGCACGCTCGTTCGGGCGCGACGACCTGGTGCGCAATGTCACCCAGGTCTATGGCCCCTGCACCCACCCCAGCGAGAGCGCACTGGATGATTGCTGGAGCCTGATGGTGTCCAACCGCGGCACGCGCATCCTGCACAAGCTGATGGCCTGTGTGCCGGAACGTTTCCGCATGCGCGAGCGCTGGGTGACGGCGCTGCAACGCGAAGGCGTGCCGCTGCGCTTCATCAACGGTGCGGTCGACCCGCTATCCGGCGCGCATATGGTCGAGCGCTACCGGCAACTGGTGCCCGAGCCGGACACCGTGGTACTGCAAGGCATCGGCCACTACCCCCACACAGAGGCACCGGTACAGGTGCTGCGCCATTACCTGGCGTTTCGTGAACAACCCATGAGCCATCTGCCGCAGAAGGTCGCCTGGTCCTGACCGGGCGATCAACCTGTCTTATCGCCTGCCATTCAGCGCCTGGGCGCTTGATTGTCCGCAGCCCTGGGCTCGCGGACACTGCCCGCAACCTTATCCTTGACTGGAGCCTTGAGCATGAGCGAACCGGTACGTCTGCAAGATCGCGTGGTGATCGTCACGGGGGCCGGTGGCGGCCTGGGTCGGGCCCATGCGCTGCTGTTCGCGGCCCGTGGCGCCAAGGTGGTGGTCAACGACCTGGGCGGCTCGACCCACGGCGAGGGTGCCAGTGCCTCGGCGGCTGACCGCGTGGTCGAAGAAATCCGTGCTGCCGGCGGTACGGCGGTGGCCAACCATGATTCAGTCGGCGATGGTGCACGCATCGTCGAGCAAGCGTTGGACAGCTTTGGCCGCGTCGATGTGCTGGTGAACAACGCTGGCATCTTGCGCGACAAGACCTTCCACAAGATGGACGACGCCGACTGGGACCAGGTCTACCGCGTTCACGTGGAGGGCGCCTACAAGGTCACCCACGCCGCCTGGCCTCACCTGCGCGAGCGCAACTGGGGCCGGGTGATCTTCACCGCCTCCACCTCGGGTATCTACGGCAACTTCGGCCAGGCCAACTACGGCATGGCCAAGCTTGGCCTCTATGGCCTGACCCGCACCCTGGCCATCGAAGGGCGCAAGCACGGCATCCTGGTCAATGCCATCGCGCCCACCGGCGGCACGCGCATGACCGAAGGGTTGATTCCGCCGCAGGTGTTCGAGCGTCTCAAGCCAGAACTCATCAGCCCGCTGGTGGTGTACCTGGGCAGCGAGCAGTGCCAGGACAGCGGTGAGCTGTTCGAGGTGGGCGGCGGCTGGGTCGGCAAGGTGCGCTGGGAGCGCAGCCTGGGGGTGGGCTTTGACCCACGCGAAGGCTTTACCCCGGAGCAGGTGGCGGACAACTGGGCGCGCATTGGCGATTTTGACGGCGCGGTGCACCCGCAAGACAGCTTGCAGGCCTTGCAGCAGATGATGGCCAACCTGCAAAAGTACCCGCTGGGCTGATGCGCATAAAAAAGGCCGCTGCCTATGCAGCGGCCAAGCGAGACGTCAGATCAGGGAGCTTCAAATCAACGTCGTACAGCCAGGGGCAAACCTTCAGGGCGAGCCCTTCGAATCAGCCTGTGGAAATAGCTTAAGCGCTTGAGATCGCTTGGAAAAATAGCATCTTGCGACATTCACCGTTACCTCATCCGTGATAATCGGCAGACATTACTGACACAATCACTTCCTGCTGAAAGCATCCAAATGGATTGGTTGAAGCTTGCATTCCATTCATTTGATGAGAATGCCGACCATGACATTCAATTTTCCGGACTTTTCCTTTTCTGGCTTTCTTACGTTCGTCGTGCGTGAGGAGGACGTGCTGAAAGCGTTCTCCCTGCTTCCTCTCTCCTACAAGGCCCAGTTTTTCCAAGCACCGAGTTTGCTGGAGCCGTCGCCAGAGAGCGAAAGCGCGCTGGCGGTAGGGCAGCTACGCGATGCCCTGGCGGACTGGCAACAGCGTTCGCAGGCGTGGTGGGGGCAGGAGGCCAAGCGGGCTTCCAGGCCGCTGCGCCTGGCGGTGAAGCTTGCGATGCATTGCGAGCTGGAAGTGCGCCTGTACAACCAGTATTCCCCCGCGAGCCGTGAACGGGTCGAAACCCTCATGAGCAGTAGCGATGCCGATATCGGCCTGGTCTGGCTGAAAACCACCGACAGCCTGGTGCGCTTGCCGGGTATGCGGGTGATCAGCGAGGTACTCGAACGTGACCAACCCACAGACGACGACTTCATCCTGCATGGCGCAGGTTGGGGGGTGTGGTATGACAACGACCCGTCGCGCGTGGCCATGCAACTGCGCGAGCACCTGCAAGGTACGCAGTGCTCGTATGGCCTGAGCCCGGACCAACGTCAGGCGATCCTCGACACCGAGGCGCCAGGGCTGGTGTTCTCGGAGCAGCAGTCGGGCCTGAGCGCCCTGTTGGTCGACGACCTGCGTTCCTGGCAGGCGCAACTGGTCGAGCAGGTGATCGCAGCCGCTGAAACCAACGGCCAGGACACCGTGCCGATGGCGGACCTGGAGGCTGCGCTGCATCTGGAGCCGTTCACCCAATGCATGCAGAAGCTCAGCACAGGCTACATCGCCCTGGCGCGCAAGGCCCTGATGCCTGAATGGTTGCGCGTCGCCGATGACGCGACGCGTGATGCCATGCAGGCTGCCTGGTCGAGGGTGGATGATCTGGAGCAGCAGCTTGAGGCAGCGCTGGGCGAGTGCCGTGACCTCACGACCTTCGGCAATCATGAGGCCAAGCGCTGGCTGGCCAGCCATGAGGTACAGGTCGAGCCAGACCAGGTGCAGATGACCGTGCGGCACGTATTTCCCGCGGGTAATGAGCAATTGACCGGGGAACGCACCTGCTCGTTACTGGAATGGCTACTGAGTGGTGGCTACGGGGCAGAACGCCTGAGCGTCGAGGCCGTCGACCCGGCCCTGCGCGATGCCATCAGCCAGGTCGACCTTCAACGGATGACTGTCGAACTCGACCTGCGGGCCCGCTACCTCGCCACGCTCGAGGCCTGCTACCAGCAGCCTGACGTCAGGCTGCTGCTGGAGCAGATGATCAGCCAGCGCCTGCACGCGGCACTGCTCGTCGCGCGCCAGCAAGGCTTGGCGCAAAGCACTGTGCAAGCGCTGCTGGGTACCCTCGGTGATGGCCCGCAGGCCGTGAGCATGGATATCGCACGGGTGACGCTCATGGGGCATGTGCTCAGCGGCCTGCTGTGTTTCTTCAATGAAGACCAGCATGTGTTGTACGCACCGGGTGCACCGGGGGGCGATTTCCACACGTTCAGCTCGCTGCGACAACTGAGCCTGGGCCTGGGGGCCTTCACCGGTACGCCAGCAGGCAGGACCTACCTGCTGGAGCGAATGCCTATCGAGCAACGTGTGCGCTTCTCGTCGATTTTCGCACGCAGTGCCGAGCGCCACGATGCATGGCCGACAGATCAAGTAGCGCTCGCCGCAATGCCGGCCGATGGCTGGGCGCAGGTGAGGGCTCGGTTGGTCGAGGACAAGGTCTCGAGCATTCTTGATGAGCTGCGCCGTGTCAGCCCCCCGTGGTTGCTCCAGGCCCCCGCCAACCTGCGTCAACGCCTGTCGGACCTGGAGAACGAGCTGCGCTCGGCTCACCAGCATTTGCAGACAGTGGTGCAACCTGTGAATTTCCAGGCCTATGCCCGAGAGCAAGTGGCCCGTCGCTTGAACAGCTTCCCGGGCGGCTCGCCGGGCTGGCTGGACCCGGAGCATTTGATGGTAAGCGTCGATCTGCAACCGGAAATGACCTTCACCGAGCTGGTCATCCAGGGCTACGACGCCCATATCAACTTTGCGGCCAGCGCACGCTTACGCTGTGTGACTGGGCAGGACATCTCGCACCTGAATGTCGCCGCGCTGGGAGGGTATGTACGGGCTGCCCGGTTGGGGGAGCAATACGCAGAGCTGATCCGGCGCACTTACCTGGCCGAAGACCGCCCCGAGCGCGTTCAGCAACTGGAGCTGCACCGGCTGTTGCTGGGGCTGAAGATGCAACGTGACTGCCTGGCGGAAGTGCTTCGAGGAGAGCTGAGTAACGAACATGCCGCATGGCTCACCGAAGTGTGTTTGCAATTCAATGAGCAAAGCCTCGTCGGTGATTGCCTGCTTTCGGAGCTATGGCTGGGAGGCTGCCGGGTAGAGGGCGCCTATGTTTTGCACGACCCTGCGGGGAACAGTCGCGGGTCGCTGTTGTACTTGCCCGATGCTCCGGGAGAGCGGCCGCTGCTGACGCCGCTGGCGATGGCCGAAGCCTGGCGTGAGGACGGCCTGGCCGATTACTGCCGCCAGCGTGTGGCGTACGAGGACAGGCCGAAGATGGAGGCACTGATCGAGCGCCAGTTGCGAGAAGGCGACGGCATTGCCGTGCTGGTCGAAGCGCTGCGGGCCGAGGTGCGCATACTGGACCTGCGAACAGATTTCCATGAGCGGGCTCGGCGTCTGGTGCATGAAGCCGAGCAGCGAACCACCAGCGTCGCCGAGCGTATCTCGGGCGTGCTGGTGGAATGGGGGATCGTCCTGGCCAGCGTGTTGGCACTGCCATTTCCGGCTGCGGCATTGGGCGTAGGCGTACTGGTAACGACCCGCTCGTTCGCGCGGGCGGTACTCAGCTGGCGTGATGGTGATCGCACAGCGGCGTTGATGTTCTTCATGGTAGGCGTCGTGGGCGTGGTGTCGGTAACTGGCCTGAGCACCCGACTCCTGACGACTCTGCAGCGACAGTGGAACCAGTTGTTCCCAGATCCGTCCTCGGTACTGATCCAGCATCTCAAAAAACTGACTGTTGACTTAGGTTGGCCGGTAGGCAGCAAGCTGGTCAGTGCGAACTACAAAGGTTTCAACGAAGAGCTGCTGTGGTTGCTCGAACACCGCGCGACGTTGTAAAGGGGCCTTTGGCACGCGAGACTTCACCCGGGCTCGTAACCCATGCGCTTGCTCACCGCCTCTGTGGCGGAGCGCAGGCGCATGGCGGCCGGGCCATGCTCGTCGGCATGGAAGATCGAGGTGGGCCCGACCACGGTCATCACGGCGGCAATCTGCCCGGTGGCATTGAACACCGGTGCCGACAACGCATCCACCCCGGGCATCAGCAGCCCGTGCACGTGGTGCAAGCCGCGTTCGCGGATCTGCTCCAATAGCGCGCCGTAGTGCTCCACGCTGTGGCCCGAGGCGGCCAGTTCGCGGTCGCGCAGCTCCACCGTTTCGCGCGCCGGCAGGTAGGCCGCGAACACCAGCCCGGTGGAGGAACTGAGTAGCGGCAGCACCGAGCCGATCTGCGTTACCACCGTCACCGCGCGTACCGCCGGTTCGATGTTCACCACCGTGGCGCCCTGGTTCCCCCACACGGCGATGAAGCAGCTTTCGTTCAATTCGTCGCGCAATTGCGACAGCGGCAATGCCGCGACCTTCAGCACATCGATGCTGCCCAGCGCCGCCATGCCCACCCGCAACGCCTCGCGCCCCAAGCCATAGTGGTTGGTGGCCCGGTCCTGTTCGGCAAAGCCGCTGGAGATCAGCGCTTGCAGGTAGCGGTGGACCTTGCTGGCAGGCATCTGCACGTGCTCGGCCAGGCGCGACAACGAGGTGGAGGGGGAGAGCTCGGCAAGCGCCTTGAGGATGTCGGTGCCGACTTCCGCCGAGCGGACCTTCTGCTTGCCGTTGTCGCTGGGGGAACTGGCTTTGGCCATGGGAACGCGTGTCCATCGTGACAGGTGGCGCCTTTATAACTTGACGCCTTTCCTCGAGCAAATTACGTTATTCGTAATCTGATTACGATAAAAACAATGCAGACGCGCTGCTGAAGGTCGCCAGGCCATTCGGGCAGCCCACTGCCCGAAACGGCTCCTGGCGAGCCCGGAGGCATCGATGACCCGCGACACGTCCCCTGAACTCCAGTACCTGAGCGGCTTCGGCAACGAATTTGCCAGCGAAGCGCTGCCTGGCGCCCTGCCGCTGGGGCAGAACTCGCCGCAGCAGGCCCCCTATGGCCTGTATGCCGAATTGTTGTCGGGCACGGCATTCACCATGCCGCGCAATGAGCTGCGGCGCACCTGGCTGTATCGCATCCGTCCCTCGGCGCTGCACCCGCGCTTCGAGCGTCTGGCCCGGCAACCGCTGGCTGGTCCCCTGGGGGCGGCCAACCCCAATCGCCTGCGCTGGAGCCCACAGCCTATCCCCAGTGAGCCCACCGACTTCATCGAGGGTTGGCTGCCGATGGTGGCCAATGCGCCGGCCGAGAAACCGGCGGGGGTGAGCATCTATATCTACCGCGCCAACCGCTCCATGGAGCGAGTGTTCTTCAATGCCGATGGCGAGCTGCTGTTGGTGCCCGAACAAGGCCGCCTGCGCATTGCCACCGAGTTGGGCGTACTCGAAGTCGCGCCGTTGGAAATTGCAGTGATCCCGCGTGGCATGAAGTTTCGCGTCGAACTCTTGGACGGCCAGGCGCGTGGCTACATTGCCGAGAACCACGGCGCGCCGCTGCGCCTGCCCGACCTGGGGCCGATCGGCAGCAACGGCCTGGCCAACCCGCGAGACTTCCTCACCCCGGTTGCCCATTACGAAGAGGCCCAAGGGCCGGTGCAGTTGGTGCAGAAGTTCCTCGGCGAGCACTGGGCCTGCGAGCTGAACCACTCACCGCTGGACGTAGTTGCCTGGCACGGCAGCAACGTGCCGTACAAGTACGACCTGCGCCGCTTCAACACGATCGGCACGGTGAGCTTCGACCACCCCGACCCGTCCATCTTCACCGTGCTCACCTCGCCCACCAGCGTGCATGGCCTGGCCAACATGGACTTCGTGATCTTCCCGCCACGCTGGATGGTGGCCGAGAACACCTTCCGCCCGCCGTGGTTCCACCGCAACCTGATGAACGAGTTCATGGGCCTGATCCACGGCGCCTACGATGCCAAGGCCGAGGGCTTCCTGCCAGGCGGCGCCTCGCTGCATGGGGTGATGAGCGCCCACGGCCCGGACGCCGACACCTGCGCCAAGGCCATCGCTGCCGACCTTGCGCCGCACAAGATCGACGCCACCATGGCCTTCATGTTCGAGACCAGCCAGGTGCTGCGCCCGAGCCAGCAGGCCCTCGAATGCCCGCAATTGCAGGCCGACTACGACAGCTGCTGGGCGACCCTGCCGAGCACCTTCAACCCGAACCGGAGATAACCCATGAACCACACCGCCATTGCCCGCAGCTGGGTCGAGCACGCCAACGGGCACCGCGACTTCCCGCTGCAGAACCTGCCGTTGGGTATCTTCAGTCGTCCGGGGCAGTCACCGCGCTGCGGCGTGGCCATCGGCGAGGCCATTCTCGACCTTGAGGCCGTATTGGCGGCGGGCCTGTTCGACGGCCCGGCCAAGGCGGCGGTCGAGGCTGCCCAGGGCGGTGCGCTGAATGCCTTCTTCGCTTTGGGCCGCACGGCCCGCGTGGCCATGCGTGAGCGCCTGCTGGAGCTGCTGGCCGAGGGTAGCGCGCAGCAGAACGCCTTGCAGCCCGCGTTGTACCCGGCAAGCGAATGCCAGCTGCACCTGCCGGCCAAGGTCGGCGACTACACCGATTTCTACGTAGGCATAGAGCACGCCAAGAACGTCGGCAAGCTGTTCCGTCCCGACAACCCGCTGTTGCCCAACTACAAGCACGTACCGATCGGCTACCACGGTCGCGCCTCGACCATCCGCCCCTCCGGCACCGACGTGCGTCGCCCCAAGGGCCAGACCTTGCCGGCCGGGCACACCGAGCCGAGCTTCGGGCCTTGCGCGCGGCTGGACTACGAGCTGGAACTGGGCATCTGGATCGGCCAGGGCAACGCCATGGGCCAAGCGATTCCAGTGGGCGATGCCGCCGAGCACGTGGCCGGTTTCTGCCTGCTCAACGACTGGTCGGCGCGGGACATCCAGGCCTGGGAATACCAGCCGCTGGGCCCGTTCCTGTCCAAGAGTTTCATCACCAGCGTCTCGCCCTGGGTGGTCACTGCCGAGGCGCTGGCGCCATTCCGCTGTGCTCAACCGGCACGCCCGGAAGGCGACCCGCAACCGCTGTCTTACCTGCTCGACAAGCGCGACCAGGCCGGCGGCGCCTTCGATATCGAGCTGGAAGTGCTGCTGCTCACCGAGCGCATGCGTGAGCAGGGGCTTACAGCCCATCGCCTGACCCTGAGCAACACCCGCAGCATGTACTGGACCGTGGCGCAGATGGTCGCCCACCACAGCGTCAACGGCTGCCAACTGCAACCGGGCGACCTGTTCGGCTCGGGCACCTTGTCGGGCGCCGAGCCCGGCGCGTTCGGCAGCCTGCTGGAGATCACCGAAGGCGGCAAGCTGCCGCTGCAGCTGGCCAGTGGCGAGGTGCGCAAGTTCCTCGAGGACGGCGACGAAATCATCCTGCGTGCCCGCTGCACGCGTGAAGGCTTCGCCAGTATCGGCTTCGGCGAATGCCGCGGCATCATTCGCGCAGCGAACTGAGGGGCAGGGTGATGGAACTGTTCACTTACTACCGTTCCACCTCTTCCTATCGAGTGCGTATTGCCCTGGCGTTGAAGGGCCTGGATTACCAGGCCCTGCCGGTCAACCTGCTCAAGGGAGAGCAGCGTGGCGCCGAGTACCTGGCGCTCAACCCCCAGGGGCGGGTGCCGGCGTTACGCACCGATGGCGGGGCGTTGCTGGTGCAGTCGCCCGCGATCATCGAGTACCTGGAGGAGGCTTTCCCGGAGCCTGCGCTGTTGCCCGGCGATGCCGAGACCCGGGCCAGGGTGCGTGGGGTGGCGTCGATCATCGGTTGCGATGTGCACCCGCTGCATAACGTCAGCGTGCTCAACCAGCTGCGTGAGTTGGGGCATGACGAAGTGCAGGTCAACCAGTGGATCGCGCATTGGATCGGCCAAGGGCTGGCAGCGGTGGAGCGGTTGATTGGCGATGAGGGTTTCTGTTTTGGCGACTGGCCGGGGGTGGCGGATGTGTACCTGATTCCCCAGGTGCATGCGGCCGAGCGGTTCAACGTCGACCTGGGCAGCTATCCGCGTATTCGCCGAGTGGTAGCGTTGGCCGGGCAGCATCCAGCGTTCACCCAGGCGCACCCGGCACGGCAACCCGATACACCTTGAGTTCGGTGGTGGTTTCTTCGCTGGCCTGGTGCGCCACGCCTGGCGGCGCAGCGAGTGGCGGACCATGCGTTAGTGGATTGAGCGGCTGGCGTGGGGCAACTGGCCCAGGCGCTCGCTGAGCTTCAGGCGCTGCACCGGGTCGTCGGTGAGCAGCAGGGCGTGCTCCAGGTCGAAGCGCTCGGCCTGGGGGCAGTCCAGATGCTGGTAGAGGGTGGCGCGCGCCAGGTAGTCGCCGACCTGCGCCTGGCCCAGTTGCATCACCCGCTCGGCGTCGACCAGCGCGGCCAAATCGTTGTCGTTGCTGCTGTGCAACTGGCGCAGGTTGCGTGACAGGCGTTGCAGCATTTGCGCAGCGCTGGCGCTGCGCAGGTGTTCGGCGACCAGCGCTTGCTTGGGGCCGAACTGACGCGTGAGCAGTTCGCGGCAATCGGCGGGGTACAGGCGCCGCCCCCCGCAGGGGTCGAGCAAATGATCGGCACCGGGTACGCGCAGCAGGAAATGGCCGGGGAAGTTCACCCCCTCCAGCGGAATCGACAGGCGCCGGGCCAGTTCCAGGGCCAGGATGCCTAGCATCAACGGCTGGCCGCGTCGGCGCTCCAGCACCTTGTCCATCAGTGCCGCTTGCGGTCGCAGAGGCAAGTATTCGTCCTGTTGGAAGCCCAGGGCATTGAGTTGGCGCAGCAGCGGTTGTGCAAGCTCGGCCAGCGGCAGCATGGGCAGGTTGGCATTGACCTCCCGGTGCAGGTCATTGAGCTGGGCCAGGTGCACGCTGGGGTCGACCTGGCGATCGTGCTCGGTGGCGATCCACAAGGTGGCTTCCAGCAGGGCGACCGGGGCGCGGTCCAGGCAGGCGAGGCAGGCTTGACGTGGGTTCATGAAGGGTCTCCGCACACGCTTATCTTTTAGCCCTGGTGCCGGGTTTCGTCCAGTGGTCTGGCCGCGACCTGCCCGGCAGCAGCCTGCCTATACTGGTATGAGCACCTCTTGGGGAGCCCGTCGATGTTCGCGCTCATGCAAAGTACACGCACCCAGTCCCTGCACCTGTTCATCGACCCGCCCACGGGGCTCAAGGCCGTGGTGGCGATTCACAGTGAGCAGTTGGGGCCGGCCATGGGCGGTTGTCGCTACCTGCCGTATGCCGACGATGAAAGCGCCATGAGCGATGCCATTCGCCTGGCCCAAGGCATGAGCTACAAGGCGGCGCTGGCAGGCCTGGCGTTGGGTGGAGGCAAGGCGGTGATCGTGCGCAACCCCCATGTGGAGAACCGCGCGGCGCTGTTCGAGGCGTTCGGGCGTTTCGTCGACACCTTGCAGGGGCGCTTCATCACCGCGGTGGACAGCGGCACCTCGACCCTGGACATGGACTGCATTGCCCAGGCCACGCCGCACGTCACCAGTACCACGGCCTCGGGCGACCCCTCGCCGCATGCGGCAATGGGCGTGTTCGCGGGCATTCGCGCCACCTCCATGGCGCGCCTGGGCAGCGACAACCTGGAGGGCTTGCGGGTGGCGGTGCAGGGGTTGGGCAACGTGGGCTACGCGCTGGCCGAGCAGTTGCACGCGGCAGGGGCGGAGTTGCTGGTCAGCGACCTGGACCCAGGGCGGGTGCGCCTGGCCGTGGAGCAGTTCAATGCCCATCCGGTGACCAACGACGCCTTGCTCAGCACCCCATGCGACATTTTCGCGCCGTGCGGGGTAGGGCCGGTGCTCAACGGCCAGAGCGTGATGCAACTGCGTTGCGCGGCGGTGGCAGGCTCGGCCAACAATCAGCTGACCACCTTGCAGGTGGCCGACCAGCTGGAAAGCCGCGGCATCCTGTATGCCCCGGACTACGTAATCAACGCCGGTGGCTTGATCTACGTGGCAATGACCCACCGTGGCGAGGACATCGGCACCATTACGGCGCACCTTGCGCGCATTCCTTCGCGGCTGACCGAGGTATTCGCCCATGCCCAGGCCGAGAAGCGCTCACCGGCGCGGGTGGCGCAGATGCTGGCGGAGCGGTTGCTGTACGGTTGATGGGCGAGTGCCTTACTCCTCGCCGCCACCTTCGAGTAATTCACCCAGCGCATCGGGTTGGCTCTTGAATGCGCGGGCGAACACATCGCGGTTCTTGGCCATGTAGATGCCCGCTTCTTCCACCTGCTGCTCGGTCAGCGATGGCACGGCCTTTTGCAGTACCTCGGCCAGCCGTTCGGCCAGTTCGAGCATCTTGTCGTGACGATCGGCTTCGGCCTTATCCATGAACAAGCGCTCCGGGTCGCGGCTGCTGCGGTACACCACTTCGACGGCCATTCATCACCTCTGTGCCTTTTTGCTGATTGGGTTGAGTAACTGTATTTATATACAGTAATGGCAGAGGCCACCGCCGCGCAACCTCCAGTGATGGCTTTTTTACATTTCGCAAAAGCGTAGCCGATAGGTGCCTTGCGGCAATCGGTCGCCTTCCAACCTAGGGGCCTGGCCCTTTAACTGCATGGCACAAGCGTCACAGAGGTGACGCATCATCCTTCATGTCGTATCGGGGAATAGAAGATCGTGAACACCAAATGGGCTGAAAACCTGCGCAAGTGCCTGCATGGCTATGCCGACTCGCTGGGCAACCTGTGCGTCGAGTCGTTCCACTACCTGGCGTTGTTCGGTATTGGTGCGATCACCGCCTACGCGGCGGTGATGACGTTCCTGGACATGCTTGCCAAAGGGGGGATCAGTGTCGATGACATCCTGCTGCTGTTCATCTACCTGGAGCTGGGCGCGATGGTGGGGATCTACTTCAAGACCAACCACATGCCCATTCGCTTCCTGCTCTACGTGGCGATCACTGCGCTGACACGCCTGCTGATCGGCGACGTGTCGCACCACAAGGCGCCAGACATCGGGCTGCTGTACCTGTGCGGCGGAATCCTTTTGCTGGCGTTCGCGATCCTGGTGGTGCGCTACGCCTCGTACCGCTACCCCTCGACCAAGACCATCGACGCCAGCGGCAAGGCGCTGGACGACGGCAAGGTCTGACGGGCTGTTGCCGACTCAGTGCGCGAGGCGGCAGTTCTGCCAGCGGGTTTCGCGGTGGCCTTCGGTCATTGCCGCGAGAATTTCCAGGGCACTGTGGCCCTGCTCGATGGCCAGGCCGAAGCGGATGCTGTCGATGACCCGGCTCAAGCGCTGCGGGTCGTTGCGCTGGGCCTGGCTGATCAGGCGCTTGGCGACCACGCCGGTGTCGTTCGAGAGGGTCAGCATGATGCTGCCGTCGAGCCGCTCGATACTCAGGTTGACCCGGTACTGCGGGGCGAAGGCGTCGCTGATGAGGTCGAATGGGTTGGTCATGGGCTGGGTCTGCGAATGAGTGTGAAGAGGTTGACCGCCGTTCGTGGGCGAGGGTTCAGGGCCGTTGATCGGGTTCGCGGATGAAAAGCACCGCAATTTTCGGGCCGAAACGAAAACGCCCGGCGCAGGGCGCCGGGCGTTCTCGGTCAAGCGTTACGCTTCACAATCACTCGTCACTGTCACTGGGCTGCAACACCGCACGCTTGCTGCGCAACTTGCCGTAGAAGTGTTCCAGCGCGTTGTTCAGCTTGCTGGCGGCGCCATCGACGGCCTGGTCCAGCGAGGCAGCGGTGTGGGTCACGGAAATCGGTTGGTGGCCTTTGGGGCGAGCCTCCATTTGGCAGCGCTTGTCGTGCAGCCCGGGCTTGTCGCCGTTCTCGTCGCGCAGGTGGACCTCGATGCGGGTGAGGTCGTCTTCGTAGCGTTCGAGGGTACTTTCCAGCGTACTGCGAACCCACTCGTTGAGACGGATGTTGCCTTGGATGTGGTTGCTGCTGTTGACCTGGATTTGCATGATTCAATCCTTATTCAGCTTGCTCGCCAGAGACGTGCCTAGGCCAGTGAGGCCCTTGGAAAAACATCGCCTCTTGACTCTAAGGTCAGGGATCCGCGCAACGATTTCAACCCCCTCATCCAGATAAATTTTTTGTAGCAATTGGGGCCGCAAGCGGCCCCATGATCGTCAGAACACCACCGACGTCTGCACATAAAGCGTGCGTGGTTCGCCCACGTACTTGCCCTTGTTGTTGTCATCGAACGAGCGGGTGTAGTACTCGCGGTTGAACAGGTTCTTCACCCCCACCGCCACCTTCAGGTCCGACAGCTGTGGCCCGAAGTCGTAGGCCGCGCGCGTACCCACCAGCATGTAGCCGGGAATGCGCCCGGTGCTGCCGTCGGCGCTCTCGGCGCTGGTGTTGGCATTGTCGGCGTACTGGCTGCTCTGGAAGCTGGCGTCCAGGTCGAGCTGCCACGGCCCTTCGGTGTAGCCCACGCCCAGGTTGCCCTTGTGTCGCGACGAGAACGGCACCTGGTTGCCCTTGTTCGGCCCGTCTTCGCGAATGGTGGCGTCGACGAAGGCGTAGCTGGCGTGCACATCGAAGCCGGCCAGCGCCGGGCTCAGGCCGTCGAGGGCGTAGCGCACGCTGGTCTCGATGCCCTGGTGACGGGTTTCGCCGCGGGCGATCACCGAGTCGTTGGTCTGGTTGCTTTCGTACTGGTTGTCGAAGTTGATCAGGAACGCGCCGATTTCCGCTTGCAGGTCGCCATTGTCGTAGCGCGTGCCGATTTCCCAGGTGCGTGCTTTTTCCGGCTTCACCTGGCCGCTGCTCACCCGGTTGGGCATCTGGCTGTATTGCACGCTGCCGAACGAGCCTTCGGTGTTGGCGTAGAGGTTCCAGGTGTCGGTGAGGTGGTACAGCACGTTCAGCGCCGGCAGCGCGGTGTTGTAGCTGCCCTGGTAGCGCTGGCCGCTGATCTTGTTGGCCTGCTCGGAATCGATCATCTCGTAGCGGATGCCGGGGGTGATGGTCCAGCGGCCGATATCGATGCGGTCGTCCAGGTACAGCGCGTGGGCTTCGGTGCCGCCACGGGTGTCGCGGTCGTTGCGGCTGGCGGTGGTCGGCAGACTGCCGGTGACCGGCTCGCGGAAACGCAGTTCGTGGCCGGCTTCGTTGACGTAGCGGTAGCCCATACCTAGCTCATGCCAACTGTCGCCCAGGGCCAGGCCTTGGGAGAAGCGGGTCTCGATGCCGCGCACCCAGTACTCGCGGGGCGACAGCGAGACGAAGTTGGTCTGGTCGAGGTAGCCACTGCGCAAGGTCTTGGTGAAGAAGCTGTTGACGCTGAACTGGCGGTCGTCCTGTTTGTAGTCGTAGCCGAGGTTGACCAGGGTGCGACGGCCCCAGAACTTGTCCTTCAGGCGCGTGGACTGGTATGGGTCCTGGTCGAAGGCGGCCTGGCTCAGGCCGCCGGGCATCTCGGCCTCGCCCTCGTAGTATTGGGCCATGGCATGCAGGCTGTTGGCCTCGTCGAGTTGCAGCTTGCCCTTGAGGATCAGGTCGTCGATCTGCGTGTCGCTGTGTTCGCGCCAGTCGCCGCCGCGGGTGCCCGAGTACAGCAGGGCGCCGCCCAGGCCATTGTCGTTGGTGCCGCCGACCAGCAGGTTGGCGCTGTTCTTGAAACCGTCGTGGCTCGACGAAGGGCTGACCTGGTTCTGCATCGACGCCTTGAAGGTCGCTTCTTCAGGAATGGCGCGGGTGACGAAATTGACGATGCCGCCAACGTTCTGCGGGCCATAGCGTACCGCGCCGCCGCCGCGCACCACGTCCACTGCGTCCATGTTGCCGAGGCTCAGGGGGGCGAGCGACAGTTGCGGCTGGCCGTAGGGCGCGAAGGGCACCGGGATGCCGTCCATCAGCACCGTGGAGCGCGAGGCCAGGCGTGGGTTGAGGCCGCGGATACCGAAGTTCAGCGCCAGGTCGTGGCTGCCGGTGCCGTTGTTTTCCGGAGCGTTGACGCCGGGGATGCGGTTGAGCACTTCGCGTGGGCTGCTGGCGCCGCTGCGCTCGAAGGCTTCGCGGCGGATCACGTCACGCGCGCCGGGGTGTTCGAAGACGTTGTCCTGGCGTGCCTCGCCCAGCCAGTCGCCGACCACGGTGGAGGTGCCCAGCTCTACCGGTCCGTTGCTGGCAGCGCTGGCCAGGGGTTGCAGGCTGAAGGCGTTGTCGGCTTGCTGGTGCGCTTGCAGGCCGCTGCCGCGCAGCAGGGCATCGAGGCCCTGGCGTACCTCGTACTGGCCTTGCAGGCCTGGGCTGCTCAGGCCTTGGGTGAGTTGCGAGCCGAACGAAATCAGTGCACCGCTTTCGCGGCCGAACTGGTTCAGGGCATCTTCCAGGGTGCCAGCGGCGATCTGGTAGTCGCGTGGGGCGGCCTGGGCGGCGGGCAGGGTAAAGCTCAGGGTGGCGGCGAGCAGCAGGGCGAGGGGCGTGGGGCGCATGGGTTGTCTCGTAAGAAGGGGTTCTGCCTTCTCTGTCACGCGAGGGTTGGAAAATGGCTCAGGGGGTTTGCAAATTTTTTTGCAGCCAGCATTCGCTAGGCTGGCAGGCGCCTTTCGATCGTCACCCAATACCGGGTAAAGCGCCTCACCCGCACGGGCAACGCCACCTCGAGCATTTCCAGGATCCGCTCGCTGTCATCCAGCGGATAGGACCCGGAAATCCGCAGGTCGGCCACCTGCTCGCTGCAACCCAGCTGCCCCTGGCGGTAACGCGAAAGCTCGGCCAGAAAATCCACCAGACGCATCTGCGAGACCACCAGCATGCCGTCCACCCAGGCGCCGCTGTTGTGCTCCAGTGGCGCGATGCCCTGCCAGGCGCCGCTCAGCAACCTGGCCTGCTGCCCGGCCAGCAGCGCCTGGCCACCCAGCAGGGCGCTGCCGCTGAACACCGAAACCTGGCTGAAGCCTTCGAATTGGCGCACGTTGAAGCGCCCGGCTTCCAGCCGCAGCGCCATCTTTGCGGTGTGCAACAGCAGGGGTCGTGGGTCGTGGGCGACCTCCAGCAGCAGCTCGCCGTCGAGCAGGTCGACCCGCCGTTGCTGGCCATCGAAGCGCACGTCGGCGGCGCTGCGGGTATTCAGATGCAATTGGCTGCCATCGCTCAGCGCCAGGCGCCGACGCTGGCCCACCGAGCTGCGGTAATCGGCCATCAGCCCCGGCAGCGGGTTGTGTTGCTGCAACCCCAGGCCCGTAGCGCTGGCCACGCCGAACAACAGTAGCGCCTTGAGCGCCCGGCGCCGTGCCGGGGAAGGCGGCGCCTGCAAGGTGGCATGCACCACGGGCGAGGCTACCCCGCGCAGGCGCTGGTTGACCTGCTGGATATGCGCCCAGGCGCGCTGGTGTTCATGGTCGGCTTGCAGCCAGTGCTCCAGCGCCTGCTGCCGGGCCTGGCCAAAGCCTTCGTCCTGGGACTCGAGCAGCCAGTGCACGGCCTGTTCGGCCACCTGGGGGGAGAAGGGCGTGTTCACAGGGCGAAGTAGCAGCGCAGCGCCGCCTTGTGCAGGTAGCGCTTGACCGTGGCCAGCGAGATGCCCAGTTCACGGGCGATCTCACCCTGGCCCAGGCCGTCGACCTGGGCCAGCAGGAAGGCGCGCTTGACCAGTGGCTCCAGGCCATCGAGCAGGCGGTCGAGTTCCATCAGGGTTTCGAAGATCAGCGCTTTTTCTTCTTCGCTCGGGGCGACCTGCTCAGGAACCTGGGCCAGAGCGTCGAGGTAGGCGCGCTCCAGCTCCAGGTGGCGAAAATGGTTGCACAGCACGCGCTTGGCCACGGTGACCAGGAACGCGCGGGGCTCGACCAGCTGCGGTGCCTCGCGGGCCTGGAGCAAGCGTACGTAGGTGTCCTGGGCCAGGTCGGCGGCGCCCTGCGGGCAACCCAGGCGTCGGCGCAACCAGCCGGTGAGCCAGATGTGATGGGCGTGGTAGAGGCCTTCGACCGTTGTAGTAAGGGCGCTGGACACCGATGCGACTCCGGCGCCGCACGGCGCAACTGGAAGTAAGAATTGTTCGCATTGTATGCGCGCAGAACGCTTCCGAGCAATCCGTACATCGGCCCCGACCCTCTGTCTTTCAGACTTTGCTTATGAGAATTGAAATCATTAAGATTGCACCCCCATTTCCGCCACCCCGGACCGCCGCTATGAAGAGCAAAGCCGGCCTACCCCCAAGCTATCGCCTGGCCGTGGCCTCACGCTGCCTGGCCGCGGCATTGGGTGGCTACCTGCTGGCCTCCAGCGCGGCCGTGTGCATCAGCCTGCTGCTGCCCGGCGCCCAGGTCGATGCGGCGCTCACCGGGATGATGCTGTCGTTCGTCTTCTACCTGCTGGCTTTCCTCTGGTGCTTCGCCTGCCGCAGCGCCTGGCATGCCTGGCTCGGCGTACTGGCGCCAAGCCTGCTGCTGGGGGTAGCTGGCGGGCTCGCCTACTGGGTGAAGCAACCATGAAAGAAGGTTTGCGCCAATCCATGGCCTGGCTGCACACCTGGACCGGCCTGGTCTTCGGCTGGCTGCTGTTCGCCATCTTCCTCACCGGCACGCTGTCGTACTTCAAGGAAGAGATCAACCACTGGAGCAAGCCGGAAATCCGCAGCTACCCGCTGGACCCGGTGGCCAGCCTGGACATGGCCCAGCGCTACCTCGAAGCCAATGCCGGCAACGCCAGCAGCTGGTTCATCCGCCTGCCCAACGACCGTGAAGCCGCGCTGAGCGTGAGCTGGCGCGACCCGAACGGAGGTGGCCGGCGCGGTTTTACCGGCAAGGAACTCGACGCTCATAGCGGTGAGCCGGTCGAGGCGCGCGAAAGCCGCGGTGGCGAGTTCTTCTATCGCTTCCATTTCCAGCTGGAGATGCCATATCCGTGGGGCCGCTGGCTGTCGACCCTGTGCGCCTTCATCATGCTGCTGGGCCTGGTGACCGGCATCATCACCCACAAGAAGTTCTTCAAGGAATTCTTCACCTTCCGCCCCGGCAAGGGCCAGCGCTCCTGGCTCGATGGCCACAACGCGATCGGCGTGCTGGTGCTGCCGTTCCACCTGATGATCAGCTACAGCAGCCTGGTGCTGTTCATGTACCTGGTGATGCCAGCTGGCATCCTGGCCAGCTACGGCAACCCCAACAGTTACTTCAACGATCTGTTCGGGCGCGACGAGACGCCCAAGGTCGCGGGTGTGGCCGCGCCGCTGGTGCCGCTATCGGGCTTGTACGCCAAGGTGCAGGAGCAGCTGCCGGGTGCACGCATGGGCTACATCCAGGTGCATAACCCTGGGGACCAGAACGCCCGCGTCACCTTCACCCGCGCCTCGGCCGACAACGTCGCCTACCAGCGCAGTGCCAACTGGACCTTCGACGGTGCCACCGGCGCGCTGGTGGCCCAGGGCGCGCCGGAAAGCGCGGCGATGATGACCTCGTTCACCTTTGCCGGGCTGCACATGGGCAATTTCGCCGGGCCCTGGCTGCGCTGGCTGTATTTCGTCTTCGGTATCGCCGGCACGGCGGTGATCGGTACGGGGTTGGTGATGTGGCTGGGCAAGCGCCAGCTCAAGCACGCCAAGAGCGAGCGCCTGCCGGGTGAGCTGCGGCTGGTGGAGGTGCTGAATATCGTCAGCATGAGCGGCCTGCTGTTGGGCGTGGCGGCGTTCTTCTGGGCCAACCGGCTGCTGCCGGTGGCGCTGGAGGGGCGTGCCGACTGGGAGGTGAATGCATTCTTCCTGGCTTGGTTGCTGGCCTTGCCGCACGCTGTGCTGCGCCCTGGGCGGCGCGCCTGGGGTGAGCAGTTGGCGCTGGGCGCATTGGCGTTCGCCTTGCTGCCGTTGCTCAACGCGCTGACCACCGGGCAGGGCTTGAACCATTCCATCGCCATGGGCGACTGGGCCATGGCTGGCTTCGACCTCACCGCCCTGGGCACCGGCCTGTTCCTGGCCTGGGCGGCCAGCAAGATGCTGCGTGCACCCAAACCTGCGAAGCAGCGCGCGCCTCGGGTGGCCAAGGCGCAAGCGGTGGAGGCGGGCGGATGCTGAGCGTGGCCTTGTTCACCTTCGCCGGGCTGGCCGCGCTGTGCCTGGCCATGGAAAAACACTTCGTCGAACTGCTCGGGAGCAAGCCCCGTGCCGCGCAGTTGCGCACCCTGCGTGTTGCCGGCTGGGGCCTGTTGCTGCTGGCACTGGGGCTTGCGCTGCACTGGCGCGACATGGCCGATGGCCTGGTGGAGTGGAGCGCAGTGCTGATGGCTGGCTTGACCCTGTGGGTGTTCGGCCTGCCCTACCAGCCACGCCTGCTGCTCGGGCTGGCCGCTGCCAGTGTGCTGCTGGCGCCGCTGTTGGCGGTATTCGCCGCGTGAACGAGCACGACACCGACGAGGCCGGCGGCCGGGCGCGCTTTCTCCAGGTATTCCTGGCCCAGCGTGGGCGCATGGAGGCCCTGGTCAGCCGCCGCGTTGGCTGTCGGGCGACGGCCAGTGACCTGGTCCAGGAATTGTTCCTGCGCTTTTGGCGCCGACCCCAGGTCAAGGTGGAGGCACTGGACACCTACCTGTTGCGCTGCGCCGGCAACCTGGCCATCGACCACCTGCGCAGCGAAGGCAGCCGGGGTCGTGTGGTCGAAGGGCTGTTGATCGATGACGAACAAGTCTCGGCCCAGGCCCCCGAGCAGGCGCTGGAAGTCGACCACGACCTGCGCCGCATCGAGGCGGCCTTGCGTGAATTACCTGAGCGCACTCGGCAGATCTTCTTGCTCAACCGCATCCATGGCTGCAAGTACAGCGAGATCGCCAAGGCCATGCAGGTGTCCCAGAGCACGGTGGAAAAGCATATGATGCGCGCCCTCGAAGCGTGCAAGGCGAGTGTCGCCGAACCCGCGACGCCATTGCGCAGGCCAGGGAGCGACCATCGATGAGCCTCGACACCCCGATCACCGCCGAACAGTCTCGCGACGCACTGGGCTGGATGAGCCGCATCAACGAACAACCAAGCGAGGCCGAGAGCGCAGCATTCAAGCGTTGGCTGCTGGCCGACCCGGCGCACCGCCAGGCCTACGCCGAGGCCCAGGCACTGTGGCAGCTGAGCGAGGCCCCCGCTGCGCGCCTGGCGCAAGAAGAGCACGCCCAGCTTGCCCACTACCTGTACGCCATCCAGCACCCGCGCAGCCGCTGGCGGCAGCGTGGCGGCGCCCTGGCAGCTGCGGCCTGCCTGGTGCTGGCGCTGGGCAGCCTGGCGGGCTGGCAGCCGCAGTACTGGTTGCAGGACCTGCGCGCCGATTACCACAGCGCCGAGCACATCACCCAGGTGACCCTGGCCGACCAGTCGCGCCTGACCCTCGATGCCGGCAGCGCCGTGGCCGTGGACTTCGAACATGGCGAACGGCGCGTACGCATACTGCGCGGGGCCGCCTTCTTCGAAGTGACCCACACCGGCGCGCCGTTCCTGGTCGAGGCGGCGGGCGGTGAAGTACGCGTGCTGGGCACCCAGTTCGAGGTGCGCGGGCAGGGCGAGGGCGCCCAGGTCACGGTGCGCAGCGGGCGCGTGGCGGTGAGCGCCGCGCAGGGCCAGGTAGCCCGTGAGCTGACCGCCAACCAGCAATTGGCCTATGGCGCAGGTGTGGCGGGCGAGGTGCAGACAGTGGACAGCGACAACCGCCTGGCCTGGCGCCAGGGCTGGCTGAATTATTACCAGGTGCCGTTGGCGCAGGTGGTGGAGGATCTGGGCCGGTATTACCCAGGGCGCATCTTGTTGCTCGATGGCGAGCTAGGGCAGCGCAAGGTCAGCGGCAGCTTCCCGGTGGATGAGCCGCTGGTGGCGCTGGATTCGCTGGGCAAGGTGCTGGGTTTCTCGCGGCAGACGGTGCTGGGGCGGTTGACAGTTTTACGCTGACTATCCCGGCCCCAACAAAAAACCAAAATATTTTCACAACCCGGATGAGGTAACAGGACGTGACATCCGTGTACTGAGTGGAAGTGCGATTCATTCGCAAATAATCAGCTCTCTCACAGGTCCAGCGTCCATGAAGTTCACCCCGCGTTGCGTCTCCCTCTGGCTCGGTATTTCTGCCTTGTCCGCCGTGGCGGTGACGCCCCTTGCCGGTGCCGCCGAGCAGGTGCAGCTGTACACCTTCGCCCAGCCCAGCCAGCCCCTGGCCCAGGCGCTCAACGCCTTCAGCCGCACCACCGGGCAGAGCGTGGTGTACACCCTGGAGCTGCCGAGCCAGCAGGCCCCGGCGCTCAATGGCGCGTTCAGCGCCGAGCAGGCCCTGCAACAGCTGCTGGGCAATTCAGGCCTGGCCTGGCGCCGTCTCGATGCCCGCACCCTGACTCTCGAAGCGCTGGACACCTCCGGCGCGCTCAACCTGCAAGCCACCACCATCAGCTCGCAGATGGACGCCTACAGCTACCAGCCACCCTCCAGCGCCTCGATCATGCGCGGCCAAGGCGCCAACCAGGACATTCCCCAGGCGATCAACGTGGTGCCGGCCCAGGTGATCCGCGACCAAGCCCCGCGCAACCTCGACGACGCCTTGTACAACGTCAGCGGCATCACCCAGGGCAACAACTTCGGCGGTACCTCCGACACCGTGATGAAACGCGGCTTCGGCGACAACCGTGATGGCTCGATCATGCGCGATGGCATGCCGGTGGTGCAGGGCCGTGCCCTGAACGCCACCACCGAGCGGGTCGAAGTGCTCAAGGGGCCGGCCTCGCTGCTGTATGGCATCCAGGACCCCGGTGGGGTGATCAACGTGGTCAGCAAGCGCCCGCAACTGACCTCCTACAACGCCCTGAACCTGCGTGGCTCCACTTACGGCAGCGGCAAGAACGGCAGCGGTGGCGGCTTCGACAGCACCGGCGCGCTGGGCGAGAGCAACTTCGCCTACCGGCTGATCGTCGACCACGAGGATGAAGACTACTGGCGCAACTTCGGTGTGCACCGTGAGTCGCTGGTAGCGCCGTCGCTGGCCTGGTTCGGCGAAGACACCCAGGTGCTACTGGCCTACGAGCACCGCGAATTCCTCTACCCATTCGACCGCGGCACGGCCATCAGCAACCGCACCAACCACCCGCTGAACATCCCCGCCGAGCGCCGTCTGGACGAACCCTTCAACGACATGGAAGGGCGCTCGGACCTGTACCGCCTGGAAGTCGACCACCAGCTCGCCGACGATTGGAAAGTGCACTTCGGCTACAGCTTCAACCGCGAAACCTACGACGCCAGCCAGGTGCGCGTGACGGGCGTCAACGATGCCAATGGCACCCTGAGCCGCAGCATCGACGGCACCCACGGTTCGCTGAGCCGCGACCAGTACGCCACCCTGAGCCTGGCCGGCAACGTGCAGCTGGGCGGCATGCAGCACGACCTGCTGATCGGCTTCGACCACGAAGACCGCAAGATCTACCGCGCCGACCTGATCCGCCAGGCCAGCCGCTCGACCTTCAGCTACCTCAACCCGGTGTATGGCCTGGAGCCCGAGGGCAGCACCGTGCGCCCCAGCGATAGCGACCAGACCGACAAGCTGCGCACCGATTCGCTGTTCTTCCAGGACGCCGTGCACCTGGACGAGCACTGGATCGTCGTGGCTGGCGCGCGCTTGCAGCAGTACGACCAGTACGCTGGGCGCGGGCGGCCATTCACCGCCAACACCGACAACAGCGACCAGGCCTGGGTGCCCCATGCCGGGGTGGTGTACAAGGTCGACGAGCAGCTGTCGTTCTATGGCAGCTACAGCGAGTCGTTCAAGCCCAACTCCAGCATCGCGCCGTTGACGGGCGGGCTGGTGCTGGACTCCTCCATCGCCCCGGAGGAGGGCGAGGCCTGGGAAATTGGCGCCAAGCTCGACCTGCCAGGGCGGCTCACCGGCACCTTGGCGCTGTTCGATATCACCAAGCAGAACGTGTTGGTGGCCAACTTCGACGCCGGTACCGGCGATACCCTGTACAGCAACGCCGGTGAGGTGAAGTCGCGCGGCGTCGAGCTGGACCTGACCGGCCAGCTCAGCGAGCGCTGGAGCCTGATTGGCAGCTATGCCTTCATCGATGCCGAAGTGACCAAGGACCCCGAGCTCAAGGGCAATCGCTTGCAGAACGTCGCCCGCCACGGCGCTTCGCTGTCGGCGGTGTACGACTACGGCAGCCTGTTCGGCGGTGACCGCCTGCGCCTGGGCGCCGGGGCGCGCTACGTGGGCGAGCGTGCGGGCAATGCGACCAACGACTTCGACCTGCCGGCCTACACAGTCGCCGACGCCTTCGCCAGCTACGAGACCACCCTGGACGAGCACAAGGTACGCTTGCAACTGAACGTGAAGAACCTGTTCGACAAGGTGTACTACAGCTCGGCGGTGAACCGGAATTTCGTGGCGATCGGCGATGCGCGGCAGGTGAGCCTGAGCAGTACGTTTGAGTTCTAGCTGGCGATGGGGCCTCAGCCAAACGCCGCGCGGTACTCGCCCGGCGTGGCGCCCATCACCTGGCGGAAGCGGTTGCTGAAGTGGCTGGCGCTGGCGAACCCGCACAGCAGCGCCACCTGCCCCAGTGGCAGCGCCCCGTCGCGCAACAGCCGACACGCCAGGTGCAGCCGACGCGCCAGCAGATACTGGTGCGGCGGCAAGCCGAAGCTTGCGCGGAACATGCGGGCGAAGTGGTATTCGGAGAGGTTGCAGCGCAGCGCCAGCTCGCCCAGGGTCAGGGGCTGGTCGAGGTGCGCTTCGATGTAGTCGACCAGTTGCCGACGCTGGTGCGGCGCCAGCCCGCCCTTGAGCTTCAGGCCCTGGCGCAGACCGGCCTGGTTGAGCACGGCGTGGTCGACGATGGCGTGGGCCATGCTGCTGGCCAGCAGGCGCTCGCCGGGCTCGTCCCAGTCCAGGGCAGCCAACTGGCGGAAGCGTTGGGCTTGCTGCGGGTCGTCGAGGAACGTCGCTTCTTGCAGGCGCATTTCCCGGGGCTCGCGGTCGAGCAGACGGGTACAGCCAAGGGCGAACTGTTCTTCGCTGATGTACAGGTGCGCCAGGCGGATGCTGCCATTGACCACCCAGTTCGACTCCTGGCCGGCCGGCATGATGCACAGCTTGTCGGGCGAGCCCTTGTCGGCCGGGCGCTGGCGGCGGAAGGTGCCGGTGCCGTCGGCGATGTAGCACGACAGTGTGTGGTGGCTAGGCGCCTGGTAGTCGCGGGCGTCGTCGCGGTTGCTCCACAGCGCGGCAGCCAGCCCATCGCCCAGGTGCGCACTCAGCTCCAGCCGGGCGTTGGGCGAGGCGTTCATGGCGTTGAACACGTGCAGCTGGGTCAGTGGGGTCATGGGCGTTTCCTCGTGGCGCTATCGTACTGCGCGCGCGGGAAGTTGGCAGCGTGAGGCGACGAAAAAGCGCAAGTTTGTGCAAGCGCAGGCGTGGGGGAGGTGGGACGCTGGCGCTGACTTCGATCCACCCGAGACCCGCGCCATGAATCTTTCGCTGTACCTGCTCACCGTGCTCATCTGGGGCACCACCTGGATCGCCTTGAAACTGCAACTGGGTGTAGTCGCCATTCCTGTATCGATCGTCTACCGCTTCGCCCTGGCGGGGTTGATCCTGTTCGCTATCCTGCTGCTGAGTCGTCGCCTGCAAACGATGGACCGGCGCGGGCACCTGATCTGCCTGGCCCAGGGGTTCTGCCTGTTCTGCGTCAACTTCATGTGTTTCCTCACCGCCAGCCAGTGGGTCGCCACTGGGTTGATCGCCGTGGTGTTTTCTACGGCGACGCTGTGGAACGCCCTCAACGCGCGGCTGTTCTTCGGCCAGAAAATCGCCGCCAACGTGCTGGGCGGTGGTGCGCTTGGCTTGTTGGGCCTCGGGCTGCTGTTCTGGCCGGAGCTGTCGCACCATACCGCCAGCCAGGAAACCCTCTATGGCCTGGGCCTGGCGTTGCTCGGCACCCTGTGCTTCTCGGCGGGCAACATGCTGTCGAGCATGCAGCAGAAGGCGGGCCTCAAGCCCATGACCACCAATGCCTGGGGCATGCTGTATGGCGCCTCGATGCTGGCGGTGTATTGCCTGGCCAGTGGCATTCCCTTCGACATGGAGTGGAACGCGCGCTACATCGGCTCGTTGCTGTACCTGGTGATTCCGGGCTCGGTGATCGGCTTTACCGCGTACCTGACCCTGGTCGGGCGCATGGGGCCGGAGCGGGCGGCGTACTGCACCGTACTGTTCCCGTTGGTGGCGTTGAACGTGTCGGCGGTGGTCGAGGGGTATCAATGGACGGCGCCGGCCCTGCTGGGGCTGGTGGCGGTGATGGCGGGCAATGTGCTGGTGTTCCGCAAGCCCAGGGCCAAGGTGGCACCTGGGGCTGCGGTTGCACGTTGAGGGGGGCTTAGCCTTTCCACACCTGCGGGTTCACCAGGTCGCGCGGACGCTCACCCAGCAGCGCCGCGCGCAGGTTTTCCATGGCCCGCTCGGCCATGGCCTGGCGGGTTTCGGCGGTGGCCGAGCCGATATGCGGCAGGGTCAGGGCGTTGGGCAGCTTGAACAGTGGCGAGTCGGCCAGCGGTTCTTTCTCGTACACATCCAGGCCGGCGCCGCGAATGGTGCCGTTCTGCAGCGCCTCGACCAGCGCGGCCTCGTCGACGATCGGCCCGCGGGCGATGTTGATCAGGAACGCGCTGGGCTTCATCAGCTTCAGCTCGCGGGCGCCGATCAGCTTGCGGGTGGCATCGGACAGCGGCACCACCAGCACCACGAAGTCCGACTCGGCCAGCAGTTGCTCCAGGCTGCGGAACTGCGCGCCCAGTTCTTGCTCCAGCGCGGTCTTGCGGCTGTTGCCGCTGTACAGCACGTTCATGCCAAAGCCCAGGCGCCCGCGGCGGGCCACGGCGGCGCCGATGTTGCCCATGCCGACGATGCCCAGGGTCTTGCCGTGCACATCGGTGCCGAAGTGGGTCGGGGCGATGGTGGCCTGCCACTGCCCGGCCTTGGTCCAGGCATCGAGTTCGGCCGTGCGGCGCGCGCAGCCCATGACCAAGGCGAAGCCCAGGTCGGCGGTGCTTTCGGTGAGCACGTCGGGGGTATTGGTGAGGGCGATGCCGCGCTCGTTGAAGTAGTCCACGTCGTAGTTGTCGTAGCCGACCGAGACGCTCGACACCACCTCCAGCTTGCCCGCGCCTTCGAGCTGGGCGCGTCCCAGCTTGCGGCCCACGCCGATCAGGCCATGGGCCTCGGGCAGGGCCTCGTTGAACTGGGCGTTGATGTCGCCGAGCTTGGGGTTGGGGAGGATCACGTTGAAATCTTGCTGCAGGCGCTCGGCCATGGCCGGGGTGATACGGCTGAAGGCCAGGACGGTCTTTTTCATCGGGCTACTTCTCTGCAAGGCGGACGGGAAGGGCGTGAATGCTTAGGAACCTACCATTTTCAGTTCGCCACCAGCAACTCATGGGTCTTCAGGTCTGCCTCATGGGCCGCGAGGATTTCCGGCAGCGAATTGCGCAGGTACTCGACCCAGGTCTTGATCTTCGCATCCAGGTACTGGCGTGAAGGGTAGATGGCGTACAGGTTCAGCTCCTGCAAGCGGTAGTCGGGCATCACCCGCACCAGGCTACCGTCGCGCAGGCCTTCGATGGCCGCATAGATCGGTAGCACACCTACGCCCATGCCGCTGCGAATGGCGGTTTTCATGGCGTCGGCGGAGTTCACCTGGAACGGCGAGCTGGTGATGTTGACCATCTCCTGGCCTTCCGGACCGTCGAACAGCCATTTCTCCAGTGGAATCACCGGGCTGACCATGCGCAGGCAGGCGTGCTTGAGCAGGTCCACCGGCTTGTGCGCAAAGCCATGCTGGGCCACGTAGTCGGGCGAGGCGCAGACAATGCTGTAGGTGATGCCCAGGCGCTGGGACACGAAACCCGAGTCGGGCAGTTCGGTGGCCAGCACGATGGACACGTCGTAGCCCTCGTCGAGCAGGTCCGGCACGCGGTTGGCCATGGTCACGTCGAAGGTCACGTCGGGGTGGGTCTGGCGGTAGCGGGCGATGGCATCGACCACGAAGTGCTGGCCGACGCCATTCATAGAATGCACCTTCAACTGCCCGGCCGGGCGGGCGTGGGCATCACTGGCCTCGGCCTCTGCTTCCTCGACATAGGTGAGGATCTGCTCGCAGCGCATCAGGTAGCGCTTGCCCGCTTCGGTCAGGGCGATGCGCCGGGTGGTGCGGTTGAGCAGGCGGGTTTGCAGGTGCGCTTCCAGGTTGGAGACCGCCCGCGACACGTTCGCGGTGGTGGTGTCCAGCTGCACGGCGGCGGCGGTGAAACTGCCCAGCTGCGCCACGCAACTGAACGCACGCATGTTTTGCAAGGTGTCCATGGGTCACTCTCGGTGTAGAGGGCCAATTGTGCCATGAAGCAACGCTTCCGGTGCTTCGACCAAAGCCGGATTATCGCTGTTTCGGTAACAAAGATTCGCAGGAATAGGCGCTTATCGCCAATGAAACCCGCCCCTAGAATTGCCCGGCCTCCTACCTCCTCCTCGGGAAATCGCAGCTGTGCCGCGTCGCATCCTAAGCGCCTGTGCCCTCAGTTTCACCCTCAGCGGCTGTATCGGAACCTCGGGTATTGCCCCGCAAACCCAAGCCCTGCAAGCCAACACCCTGGACACCGACCAGGCCATTCGCGAGGCGACTATCGATGCGCGCTGGCCTGCCCAGCAATGGTGGCGGGCCTACCGCGACCCGCAGCTGGACCACTGGGTGAGCCTGGCGCTGCTTGGCAGCCCGACCCTGGCCATGGCCGCAGCGCGGGTGCGCGAGGCCAAGGCCATGGCTGGCGTGGTGGAGTCGGCAGAAAAGCTGCAAGCCAATGGCCAAGCCGCGCTCAAGCGCCACAACTGGCCAGCGGACCCGTTCTATGGCCCTGGCGCGTTGTCTGGCGCCAACACCTGGGACAACAACGCTGGTATCGGCCTGAGCTACGCCCTCGACCTGTGGGGGCGTGAGCGCAATGCCAGCGAACAGGCCGTGGACCTGGCGCACATGCGCGTGGCCGAGGCCCGCCAGGCGCAGCTGGAGTTGCAGAACAACCTGGTCAAGGTGTACATCCAGCTGGCGCTGCACTTCGCCCAGCGCGACATCGTCAAGGCCGAGCTTGCCCAGCAGGAGCAGATCCTGGCGTTGGCCAAGCGCCGTTTGCAAGGTGGCATCGGCACCCATTTCGAGGTCAGCCAGGCCGAGGCGCCGCTGCCCGAGACCCATCGCCAGATCGACGCGCTGAACGAGGAAATCGCCTTGGCGCGCAACCAATTGGCGGCCTTGGCGGGGCTGGGGCCAGGGGCTGGGGGCAGCATCGGGCGTCCGCGGCTAAGCCTTGCGCAACCTCTCACTCTGCCCTCGAACATGCCCGCCGAACTGGTCGGCCAGCGCCCCGACGTGGTCGCCAGCCGCTGGCAGGTGGCGGCCCAGGCGCGCGGTATCGAGGTGGCGCATGCGGGTTTCTTCCCCAATGTCGACTTGGTCGGCGGCCTGGACTTCATGGCCACCGGCGGCGGCCCGCTGGAATTCATCAGCGGACGCAAGTTCAACTACAACGTCGGCCCGGCCATCAGCTTGCCGATCTTCGACGGTGGCCGTCTGCGTGCGCAGCTGGGTGTGGCCTCGGCGGGCTACGACATGGCGGTGGCGCGCTACAACCAGGCGGTGGTCGGCGCGCTGAAGCACATTTCCGATCAGCTCATCCGCCGCGAGTCGATGCACGAGCAGGCGCACTTCGCCGCCGAAAGCGTGGCCGCCGCGCAGAAGACCTACGACATTGCCACCGTGGCCTTCCAGCGCGGGCTGACCGACTACCTGAATGTGCTCAACGCCCAGACCCTGCTGTTCCGCCAGCAGCAGGTGCAGCAGCAAGTGCAGGCTGCACGCCTGAGCGCCCATGCCGAATTGGCCACGGCCCTGGGCGGTGGGCTGCAAGCCGGTGAGGATGTGCCTGAAGCCCAGGATCAAGCCGCGCCCAACGCACCTGCCAGCTTGGCGATCTTCGATTCGTCAGGCCTGCGCCAATGAACGCCGCGAGCCTGACCCTGCGCTGGCTGCAAAGCCTGGAATGGCGCCGGGGCCTATTCACCTGGGCGCGCACCGATGGGGTCACCTGGGTATACATCTTCAAGGTACTGCTGGCAGCCTTCGTCACCCTGTGGCTGGCGATGCGCCTGGAACTGCCGCAGCCACGCACGGCGATGATCACGGTGTTCATCGTCATGCAACCGCAGAGCGGGCATGTGTTCGCCAAGAGTTTCTATCGGGTGCTAGGCACCTTGGCAGGCTCGGCGATGATGGTCGCGCTGATCGCGATTTTCCCGCAGAACACCGAGCTGTTCCTGCCGAGCCTGGCGTTGTGGGTCGGCCTATGCTCGGCCGGCGCCATGCGCTACCGCACCTTCCGTGCCTATGGCTTCGTGCTGGCGGGCTACACCGCCGCGATGATCGGCCTGCCGGTATTGCAGCACCCCGACCAGGCGTTCATGCTGGCGGTATGGCGGGTGCTGGAAATTGCCTTGGGCATTCTGGTGTCGACCTTCGTCAGCGCCGCGATCTTGCCGCAGTCGGCCAGCGCGGCCATGCGCAATGCGCTGTACCAGCGCTTCGGCGTGTTCGCCGCAGTGGTGATCGAGGCCCTGCGCGGCAACAGCCAGCACGACCGCTTCGAAACCAGCAACGTGCGTTTCATCGCCGAAGCGGTAGGCCTTGAAAGCCTGCGCAATGTCACCGCCTTCGAAGACCCGCACATGCGCAGGCGCTCGGGGCGGCTGGTGCGCATGAACAGCGAGTTCATGGCCATTTCCACCCGCTTCAACGCCTTGCATCGGTTGCTCGAGCGTCTGCGAGCCCGTGGCCCGGCGCGTATCGTCGAGGCTGTCGAGCCGGGCCTTGAAACCCTGGTGCAACTGCTCGAACCCTACGCAGGTCGGCTGCTCACCGACGCCGATGCATTGCGCCTGACTCTGGAGCTGGCTGCCTACAAGGACGGCCTGCAAGCCCAGGTGCGCAGCCTGCGCGCGGCGTATCTGCAAACCCTGCCCAGCGAAGCCGACCTGCTGGATTTCCACACCGCCTTCGAGCTGCTCTACCGTTTCATCGACGAGCTCTACAGCTATGCCCAGACCCATGCCTCGCTGGCCGCCCACAACCACGAGCGTGAGCAGTGGGACGAGCCCTACGTGGCCCAGACCAGCTGGCTGGTGTCGCTGGCCGCCGGGCTGCGGGCATCGCTGGTGCTGCTGATGCTGGGCAGCTATTGGCTGCTCAGCGACTGGCCCAGCGGCGCCATGATGACGCTGATCGCCTCGGTCACCGTGGGCCTGTCGGCGGCTTCGCCGAACCCCAAGCGCATGGCCTTCCAGATGGCCTGCGGCACGCTGCTCGGCGCCTTCGTCGGGTTCTTCGACACCTTCTTCGTATTCCCCTGGATCGATGGCTTCCCCTTGCTGTGCATGGTGCTGGCGCCGGTGTTCGTGCTCGGCGCCTACCTGGCCGCACGCCCGGCCTATGCGGGTTATGGCATCGGTCTGCTGGTGTTCTTCGCCATCGGCTCGGTGCCGAACAACCTCACGGTGTACGACCCCTATACGTACGTGAACGACTACCTGGGCATGCTGCTCGGCATGCTGGTGTGCGCCGCCGCCGGGGCGATCATCCTGCCGCCTAACAGCCGCTGGCTGTGGAACCGACTGGAGCGTGAGCTGCGCGAGCAGGTGCTGTTCGCCATCGGTGGCCGCCTGCGTGGGTTGGGCCCGGCCTTCGAAAGCCGCACCCGCGACCTGCTGCACCAGGCCTATGGCCTGGCGGCAGGCAAGCCGCAGGTGCAGGGCGAGCTGATGCGCTGGATGTTCGTGGTCTCGGAAGTCGGCCACGCGATCATCGAGTTGCGCAAGGAGCAGGCCACGGCCCCGGTGCACCCGGCCTATGCCGAAAGCCAACCCTGGCGACAGGCCATCCGCGTGATGGGCCGTGCGCTGGCGCGGCTGTTCCTGCAACCGAACGCCAGCAACCACGAGCGCGCGCTGGTGGCGGTAGACCACGCCATCAGCCGCGTACAGGCCACCGACGAACCCTTCGCCCGGCACTTCGACACCTCGGTGCTGCGCCGGGTGCAGAGCTACCTGCACTTCATCCGCAGCTCCCTGCTCGACCCCCAGTCGCCCCTGGCCCAAGGACCGCAGCATGCCCCGTGAAATCGCCTTCCATGGCCTGTACATGCCAACCCTGACCCTGGTGTTCCTGTTCGCCCTGGGCCTGGCCTGGGGCCTGGACCGGTTCATCGCAAGCCATGATGGCTACCGATTCTTCTGGCACCCGGCGCTGCTGCGCCTGTGCCTGTTCGTCTGCCTGTTCGGCGCCCTGGCGCTGTCGCTCTACTGGTGAGAAACCTTCGATGAAAAAGTTCTTCAGCCTGCTCGCCACCTTGCTGGTGCTGGCCGCTGCCGTGGCGATCGGTCGCCAGCTGTGGCTGCACTACATGACCACGCCCTGGACCCGCGATGGCCGCGTGCGTGCCGACATCATCAACGTCGCCGCCGACGTACCCGGCTATGTGGTGGACGTGCCGGTGCGCGACAACCAGCGGGTGCGCAAGGGCGACGTGTTGATCCAGATCGACCCCGAGCACTATCGGTTGGCGGTCGACCAGGCCAAGGCGCTGGTGGCCTCGCGCAAGGCCACCTGGGAGATGCGCAAGGTCAACGCCAAGCGCCGCGCCGACCTGGACAACCTGGTGATCTCCAGGGAAAACCGCGACGACGCCAGCAACATCGCCAACGCGGCCCTGGCCGACTACCAGCACGCCCAGGCGCTGCTGGCCGCCGCCGAGCTGGACCTTTCGCGTACGCGCATCCTGGCCACGGTCGATGGTTACGTGACCAACCTCAACGTGCATAAAGGCGACTACGCCCGCACCGGCGAGGCGGTGATGGCGGTGGTGGATGAGCACTCGTTCTGGGTGTATGGCTTTTTCGAGGAAACCAAGCTGCCCCACGTGAAGGTGGGCGATGTGGCCGAGTTGCAGATGATGAGCGGCGAGCGCCTGAAGGGGCATGTCGAGAGCATCGCCCGCGGCATCTACGACCGCGACAACCCGCAAAGCCGCGAGCTGGTGGCGGACGTGAACCCGACCTTCAACTGGGTGCGCCTGGCGCAGCGGGTGCCGGTGCGCATTCATATCGACGAGGTGCCGCAGGGGTACCTGTTGGCGGCGGGAACGACCTGTACGGTGGTGGTGAGGCCAGGCGAGGGCCTCACTGCTGTCTCAAAGCGGGCGCATTAACCCAAACCGCTTGCGCAACACCGTATCCAGCAACCGCTGCGGCAACACCCGCGCCAGCAGCGGCAGCGCCGTGCTGCCGTTGCCCAGGCGCACCAACGCTGGCACCGGCGACTTGCGCGTGGCGGCAAGCACGCCCTGGGCGAACACCGCAGCTGGGGTGGGTTTGTCCTGCGAGGCGCGGGCGCGGGCCTGCACCTGTTCGCGCAGCGGCCACCACGGCGAATCGGCAGCCAGTACCTGGTCGGCCTGTTGCTGGGCGTTGCTGGCGAATTGCGAGGCGATGGCGCCGGGCTGCACTTCCATCACCTGTATGCCGAACGGCGCCAGCTCCAGGCGCAGGGCGTCGTTCAAGGCATGCACCGCCGCCTTGGAGGCGCAGTAGGCGCCGGCGAATGGGGTGACCAGTACGCCCGACACGCTGCCGATATTCACCACCAGGCCTTTGGCACGGCGCAGCAGTGGGAACAGGGCGCGGGTCACGCCGACCACCGAGAACACATTGGTTTCGAACTGTTGGCGCATGGCTTCGACGCCACCGTCCAGCAGCGGGCCCATGGCGCCGTAGCCGGCGTTGTTGATGAGCATGTCCAGGCCGGCATCGCGGTCGGTGAGTTCCTCGGCCAGCCGGGCCAGGGCCTGTGGGTCGTTGACGTCCAACTGACGGGCAGTGAAGCCGGCGGCGGACAGCTGCTCGACATCGCTGGCCTTGCGCGCGGTGGCCCACACCTCGAAGCCTGCGTCGCGGAAGGTATCGGCGAGGGCGCGGCCGATGCCGCTGGAACAACCGGTGATCAGGATGGTGGGCATGGGGGGGCCTGTGTTCAGTTCGAGGGTTGTGTGGGCAGTACCGGCCTATTCGCGGCGGTACAGGCGATAGGTCAATTGGCGAATGTACCCTGAAGGTGCTCGGCCCGGAACTCCAGGGTCTGCGGCCGATAGCCCGAGCGCAGCGGTGGAATGGGCAGGCAGTCGCTCCACTCGATACCCGGCTGCAGTTCGCCAGGTCCGCGATAGCGCGGGGCGTTGTAGGTGTTCTCGGCCAGGTTCACGGTGTCCCCCGGGGCATAGGCGGCCACGCGCCAGCGCAGCTCGGTCAGCGGGGCCTTGTTGTTGTTCTTCATGGTCACGCGCAGGGCGCGGTCGGCGGGGCACTGCTCGGGGGCGTAGGTAAGGCGCAGGTCCAGGCGGGCCAATTGCGAAGCTTCGCGTTGGTCTTGCCAGACCACACCCAAGGCGACCAGGCCCAAGCCGAGCACGGCGGCCAGGGAAATAGGCAGGGCCTTGGCCGGGTAGCGCAGCAGCAAGATCAGCCAAGTGAGAATGAGGAAGGCGCCGATGATCATGAGGTGCAAGCCTTGGTGGCGAGGGTTCGATCATCGTAGCGGGAAATCGGGGTGGGCTCAAAAGGGGAGGGCTGTGCCCTCCAATCGCAAGACGAGGCCGCTGCCACAGGGATGGGGGAAACCTGTAGCAGCGGCCTCTTGCGTTTACTGCGCGATGGTCTTCACCGAAACGCCACGCTCGATCGGCGTGGAGGTACGCCCATACACGTCTTCGAAGCGCTCGATGTCGTCCTCGCCCAGGTAGCTGCCAGACTGCACCTCGATGATCTCCAGCGGGATCTTGCCCGGGTTGCGCAGGCGGTGGACCGAGGCGATCGGAATGTAGGTCGACTGGTTCTCGGTGAGCAGGAACACGTTCTCGTCACAGGTCACCTCGGCAGTGCCGGACACCACGATCCAGTGCTCGGCGCGGTGGTGGTGCATCTGCAGCGACAGGCTGGCACCGGGCTTGACGGTGATGTGCTTGACCTGGAAACGCCCACCCATGTCCACCGAGTCGTACGAGCCCCACGGGCGGTACACTTCCAGGTGGTTCTGGGTTTCGGTGCGGCCCTGCTTGTCGAGGGTGTTGACCATCTGCTTGACGCCCTGAACCTTGTCCTTGTGGGCGATCATCATGGCGTCCTTGGTCTCGACCACCACGATGTTCTCGAGGCCGATCACCGACACCAGCTTGCCGTTGCCGTGGATCATGCAGTTGCGGCTGTCCTGCACCACCACGTCGCCCTTGGTGACGTTGCCGTCGGCGTCCTTCTCGTGCACGTCCCACAGCGACGACCAGCAACCCACGTCGCTCCAGCCCGCGGACAGCGGCACCACGCAGGCGCGCTGGGTCTTTTCCATCACCGCGTAGTCGATGGAGTTGTCCGGGCAGCAGGCGAAGGTGGCTTCGTCGATGCTCAGCACATCGCCGTCCTCGTTGCTGCGCTCCAGGGCCAGCAGGCAGGTGTCGTAGATGTCCGGGTCGTGCTTTTTCAGCTCTTCGAGGAAGCGGCTGGCGCGGAACAGGAACATGCCGCTGTTCCAGAAGTAGCCACCGGCACGCACGAACTCGTTGGCGCGTTTTTCGTCGGGCTTCTCGACGAACTGCGCCACGCGTGCCACGCCTTCAGGCAGCAGCGCGTCCTGGCTGGAGCGGATGTAGCCATAGCCGGTCTCAGGCTTGGTGGCCGGCACGCCGAACAGCACCATCTCGCCACGCTCGGCGGCCACGGTGGCCAGGGCCAGGGCGCGTTGCAGGGCTTTCTGGTCCTCGATCACGTGGTCGGCGGGCAGCACCAGCATCAGCTCGTCACGGCCTTCGTTGACCAGTTTCATGGCGGTCATCGCTACCGCAGGTGCGGTGTTGCGGCCGAACGGCTCCATGAGGATCGCCTGGGTTTCCAGCTGCAGGCTGCCCAGTTGCTCCTGGACGATGAACTTGTGGTCCTTGTTGCAGACCACGATAGGGGTGTCCATGCCCTCGAACACCAGGCGCTCGAGGGTTTGCTGGAACAGCGTGTGCTCACCGGTTAGGGCCAGGAACTGCTTGGGGAATTGCTTGCGCGACAAAGGCCACAGACGCGAACCGCTACCACCAGAAAGAATTACCGGGATCATGATGTTTCTCCAATAGTCGATAGAGGCAGGGATCAGTTAGTGGCGACCGGGCGGACTACCCAAACCGGCGAAAGACTGCTGCCGGAACCGGTCACATACAGCACGGCAGCTTCGCCGCGTTCCAGGGCGACGGGTTTGACGTCGCTGACTTTCTTGTCACCTTCATACAGCGCCAGGTTGACCTTCACCGGGTTGATCTCGCGCTCGCCACGGCCCTTGGCGGCCACCGGGGTGACCACTTCGGTCTTGCCATCGGCGGTCTTGAGGGTCAGCGGCTTGTCGCTGAGGTTCTGCACCCGTACCAGGGCTTTCTGCTTGTTCTTGAACGGCGGTTCCTCGATCAGCTGCGGGTTGCCCGAGGCGTTGTTGACCAGGGTGTAGTACTTGTCGGAGGCCAGTTTCACCGGCACCGACTTGCTGCCGACCTGGGCGGTGTAGTCGCCGCCGGGCAGGAAGCTGAAGTCGCTGCTGCCCTGGGCGCTCACCTGCTTGATCTGGGTGTTGCCGACCGTGGCGGCGGTGGGGGTGCTGGTGGCGTTGTACAGGCGTACGAAGGTCGAGCCCTTCGGCGCGCTTGGGCCATAGAGCGCGGCGTCGCCGGCAATGGCTTGTGCCGTCAGCAGGCTCAGGCCAGCGGCGAGGGTGAAGGCTTTGGCAAAGGAAGGTTTGTTGGTCATGTGCATGTCCTCTATCAGTGATCCGTCCGATTGGACGACAGGGCCAGGTTTTCTTCGGTCTTGCGGGTGTTCTTCAGCTGCGCGATCCACTGTGGGTCGAAGGCGCTGAGGTCGTTCTTCATTGGCAGATAACGTTCGGGGAACTCCCACACCACCACCTGTGGCGGGTGTTGCTTGAAGGCGTCGCTTTGTAGGTACTTGAGCATCGGCAGCAGCGGGCCATGGCCGTCTTCGGCGTAGCTGGCGACGTCGCTGTGCAGCGCTTGCTGCAAGGCGCCGAGGAAGTTCCAGTGCGGGTTGGCGCTGTAGCTGGTGCCCACCAGTGCCACCGGGATCTGCGCGTCGGCGAACAGCGCATCGCCTCCTTCGCCTTCGGGCGAGACGGGGCGGGTGCTGCGCTGTTGCAGGGTGTCCGGCTTGGGCAGCAGGTTGCTGAACAGCGGGTCCAGCGGCAGGAAGTTGGTCAGGTCGCCCTTGTACGGCGCGCTGGCGCCGGCTTCGGTGATGTAGGCCTGGGGCTCGCCGCTGAGCAGGCTCTGGCGTTTGACCGCCTCGGCCAGGGCCTGGGCCACCACCTCGGCGCCCATGGGCGTCCAGTGGGTGTCGGTACGCAGGAACACCTGGCCGCGGGCCTTGGCCTGCTCCAGCGGCGCCAGCAGGTCGGGGGCGAACACGTTGGCCTGGCGCACCTGGGCGTGGAACTGGTTGAACAGCTCGCTGTGCAGGCTGGCCGGTTGCTCCTCGCCTAGGTACTCGGGGTACAGCCGCGTTTTGGCGGGCACGATCGCCAGCACCAGCTGGGTGCCCTGGCGTTGCAGGGTGTCGCGAATGCCGCGCACCAGCGCGAGGTTCTCTTGCATCAAGTGATCGGCACCGGCGGTGGGCTTGAACTCCTCGTCGGTGAACAGCCACTGCTCGCGACCCAGTACCACGCCGGGGCGGCCTTCGTTGAACAGCTTGAAATCCAGCGCGGCCCAGAGGTTGGTGCTCAGGCGCTTGATCGGGAACTGCTCGTCGTAGTGGGTCTCGGCGGCCTTGGCCAGCTTGCCGTTGAGGAAGGTCATCTGCTCGGTACGGTTGAAGCTTTCAATGCCACCGACAGACCAAGCGCCCAGGCCGACCAGCATGCCCATGAAGGTCAGGGAGTAGGTGATACGAAGTGTCCGGCTCATGGTCTTGGCCTCAGAACTGGAAGTAGAGGAACGGCGAGTAGCTCTGCGCCGAGAGCTTGAGCACCGAGGCGACGAACAGCAGCAGTACCAGCGCGCGGCTCATGATCCGCGTCCAGTCCATGCCCACCGAGCCATCGGCGTTGACCTGCACCGGGGTGCGTGGCGCTTGCTCAGGGGTGGCGTTGCGGTAGAAGTCGCGCAGGCCGAAATAGGCCAGGGTGGCGTAGGCGATGACCATGGTCGCGACCTGCAAACCGGTGATGTTGGCGCGGTTGATTTCCGACAGCTGCCAGTCGCCGAAGCTGAACATTGCGCCGTACATGCGTGCGGCCACGTCGAGGTTCTCGGAACGGAAGATCACCCAGCCGACCACCACCAACAGGAAGGTGAAGGCCCATTTCACTGGGTTGAAGCGCTGTGGGTTGGTGTCCAGGCCCAGTGCACGCTCGATCGCCAGCCACATGCCGTGCCAGGCGCCCCAGATGATGTAGGTGAAGTTGGCGCCGTGCCACAGGCCGCCCAGAAGCATGGTCAGGAATAGGTTGCGGTAGGTGGCGAAGGTACCGCCGCGGTTGCCGCCCAGGGTGATGTACAGATAGTCGCGCAGCCAGGTGGACAGGCTGATGTGCCAGCGCCGCCAGAACTCGGTGATCGACTGGCTGATGTACGGCTGGCGGAAGTTCTCCATGAAGCGGAAGCCCATCATCAGACCCAGGCCGATGGCCATGTCGCTGTAGCCGGAGAAGTCGAAGTACAGCTGCGCGGTGTAGGCCAGCGCGCCAAGCCAGGCGTCACCGGTGGTGGGGTTCTCCAGGGCGAAGCAGTGGTCGGCGACCACCGCCAGGGTGTCGGCGATGAACACTTTCTTGATGAAGCCCTGCATGAAGCGGGTGCAGCCTTCGGAGAACTTGTCCACGGTGTGGGTGCGGTTGTTGAACTGGTCGGCCAGGTCCTTGAAGCGCAGCACGGGGCCGGCGATCAGGTGCGGGAAGATCGCCACGAACGCCGCGAAGTCGATCAGGTTGCGGGTGGCCGGGGTGTC